>CAZWNM010000449.1:0-3079 GCA_964635765.1 uncultured Planctomycetaceae bacterium
CGATCACCACCTGCTTACGGAAGGGGGCGAGGGCTTCGCCCACAAGCTCCTCGTTCAAGAACGGGCCGTAAACCTCGGCGGTGTCGAAGAACGTGACGCCGCGTTCCACGGCAGCCCGAAGCACCGAGGTCATCTCCTGTTTGTCTTTGGGCGGGCCGTACGAAAAGCTCATTCCCATGCAGCCAAGCCCGAGGGCCGAAACTTCCAGGCCGCTTTTTCCAAGTTTGCGCTTTTGCATCATTTTCTCCCTTGAAAGAATGAATGTGGAATTTCCCTTTCGTTTCCCATTTGAGCGAGGTTAGAGCCACCACTGTGACACAGCATAGATGGCGATCCAAGCCAAACCCGTAATTATGCTTACAATCTTCAACAAAAACGCGATGTTAATGGGAATAGGATAATACCACGGTGCCTCCAGTGCAGTGTCCTTAGCCTCGCTCTTACGTAACTTCTCATGCTTTCGATGAAACCGCTGCCAGATTACCGTTCCAAAGACATATTGAAGCAGATCGCAGAATAATCCCATAGCCAGCAGAGCCGCCGGCGGGAGAAGATCGGGCGGAATTCTCTGTCCTGGCTTAGAGTCAACCTTGAACAACCAAATGAGTGCGATCCCAGCAAACGCCAACTGCCGAGCGACATCACTAAGTTTGCCAGAGAAGTCCTCGTAGACTTTGCGGTAGTCGTCTAATTTCATGGATCATCCTCTGGTTCAATCGACATGCGTGGTCCGGTCTGGCTTGTGGTCGATCCGGGACGAGGCGACTTAGTATCCTTGTCTCCCTTCTTCTTACGGCGAGTAGAGGCGGGCCGACGAGGCGTCACCTTTAACCAATTAGCCAGAGGCGGCGCAGCGAAGTCGGGGTGCCGATGCCGAAATATCGGGTGATCGAATTCCGACTTGTCGAGGCCCACTGCCCGCGCCCATCGCTCGTTTGTATCAAAGAGTGTAAGACCGAGCTTAGCCGAAACGCGTTCCAAAACAGAGATGCTCTCCGCGTTCCAGTCCCCGTGAGGAACCCACATCCGCACGCGCCGCCTCTCCTTCTCGGCAAGCTCCAGTATCCCGTCAATTAGGCGTGTGCCGATTCCTTTTCGCCGGTGCGTCGGTTTTACGAATAGTTCTTCGACGTCCAGGTAGCCGTCACGCCGCACAACGAACGCCCAGCCCAAGCGATCGTCGTTCTTGCCGTCATAGAAATCGAACCCCATAAGCAAATCGCCGCCCAGGCCAGAATGGCCCAGCGGATCGGGCCACACCCATGAGAAGTAGTCCGCTGTTTTGCCATTAAACCAAGGGGCGCGAACGCCGATTCCGTAGCTAGCCCAAGCGTCAATGACGTGGTCTTCAAAATACTGAAAGGACAGATAGCCGAAGCCATGATTTCCCCATTCCTTCCCCCATGAATTAACGAAGGTCAGTGCGGAAAGGCGAAGATCGAATCCGACAACGGTGATGCAGTGGACCGCGACAATTTCTTCCTTGCTGCCGGGAAGCATGATTATCCCGTTCTCGGCATCGGACCATTGGTCTGTAATCTCTAACGTTATGCCAACCGGACATTCGTGCCCGAGAATTTTTAGACATTGTGATAGCGAGCGCACTCGCTGATAATGATGCAATCGCAGCCGTTTGGCCTTTTCATCAACGCCGGGCGGGGGCTCTGGTATCGGCCAGGGAACGTCACCCACGCTCATCGGCCAATCACTTTCCAAGACATTCCCCCAACCGCGACTGACACGCAGGCCCGAAATTGGCCACCCTCCGTTGGGTTCTTTGTCAGCGTTGTAGGTGCCTTCTAGCTGGCACGAACGGACGACATTGTAGAAAGGGTTGATTCGGCCGGACGCGTGTTCGTCGGGCACGCTATTGGCGTCGGGAGGATCGTTCACCATGGCTCATGTTAGTCCTTGGAGTGAAAAAGGGGGCAGAACGATTTATTGTCACAGCCAAAGTCTTTTGCATCGAAAATAGCGCTGACCATTTTTCACGTCAGCGGCTTTTTTTCGTTTTTGCACACTATTCTCGCTAGGACGCTCCGAGCCGAACAGGGTGCTTACGCACCCCACTCGCCTCTCGTCCCCCGCCCCTCGTCCCTATTCCCTACTCAGCAGCCAGGCCAGCACGCCCTTTTGGACGTGCATTCGATTGGCGGCTTCTTGAACCACGACGCTTTGCGGGCCGTCGATCACCTCGCCGGTCACTTCGTCGCCGCGATGGGCGGGCAGGCAGTGCATGAAAAACGCGCCTCGTTGCGCGTGGGCCATCAAGGCGGCATTCACTTGATAAGCGGCGAAATCGCGGCGGCGAACCTCTTGCTGGCTCTCCTGGCCCATGCTCGCCCAAACGTCGGTGTAAACGGCCACGGCGTCGCGCACCGCCTCGGCAGGGTCTTCGGTCACGTGGAAATCGAGCGTCGGCGCCTGTTGGTGAATCCACGCGATGGACTCGGCGTCGAATTGATATTTCTTGGGCGTGGCCATGACCATGCGCATTCCGAGCCGGCCGCAGCCGACGGCCACGCTTCGCGCGACGTTGTTGGCGTCGCCTACCCACGCCAGCGTGTGGCCTTCCAACTTGCCGACCAATTCGCGGAGCGTGTACAAATCGGCCAACGCCTGGCAAGGGTGGCTGAAATCGGTCAGGCCGTTGATGACCGAGCAGTCGCAATGCTCGGCCAGCTCGACGGCCGTTTGATGGCGATTGGCGCGGATCACCACGACATCGGCGTATTCGCCCAACACGCGGCCAAAGTCGGCGACGCTCTCGCGGCGGCCGAAACCGGCCTCGCTGCCGATAAAAATCGAACTCCCGCCGAGATGAATCATGCCGGCCTCAAAGCTGACGCGGGTACGCAGCGAGGGCTTTTCAAAAATGAGCGCCATGACGCGGCCCGGCAACAGCGGCTCGCGCAGCCCCTGCTCCGATTTCTGCTTCAAGTCTTCCGTAATGGAAAAGATGCGTTCGATTTCCGCCGTTGTCAATTCGGCGAGTGTCAGTAGGTGTCGCATCGCGTTCGCTCCTTTAATACTACAGCGCTAACTTGAGTTCCATTTACAGGCGGGAGTTTGTGTCAAC
>CAZWNM010000450.1:0-3074 GCA_964635765.1 uncultured Planctomycetaceae bacterium
TCGGCGATGATCGGCAACGGGCGAAGCAGTGGGGACGACTCAAGGCGGACGGCCCTCACCCTAACCCTCTCCCAAAGGGCGAGGGGACCGGAGGGAATCCGGTGTTCGACGAGGGCGAAGTCCGGCGGATGGTCAAGGACGGGGTCGAGCGATTGACCGCGATGCAATGTTCCGACGGCGGCTGGGGCTGGTTCTCCGGCTGGGGCGAAAATCCGCAGCCGCACACCACGGCCGTCGTGGTTCATGGCCTGCAAATCGCCAAAGCGAACGACGTGGCCATTGTTTCCGGCGTCTTGGAACGCGGCGTCGATTGGTTGAAACGCTATCAGGACAGAAGAGTTCAGTTCATTAAGAACGCCGAACCGAAAGACCCGCGGTGGACGAACCATGACGACCATATGAACGCATTCATTTACGCCGATAATATGGACGCCTTTGTCTACATGGTGCTTGTCGATGCAGGCGTAACGAACGCCGACATGCGCGATCTTCTCTACCGCTATCGCACCCATCTAACCGTTTACAGCATGGCCATGTACGGGCTGGCGTTGGAGACGCAGGGCGAGAAAGAAAAACTCGCCATGATCCTGCGAAACATCGGGCAATATGTCCAGCAGGATGACGAGAACCAGACGGCGTGGCTCCGTTTGCCCGAGGGCTTTTCTTGGTGGTATTGGTACGGCTCGGAGTTCGAGGCCGATGCGTATTACTTGAAGCTGCTGGCTCGTACCGATCCGAAGGGCGAGCGCGCCCGACGGCTGGTGAAATATCTCTTGAATAACCGCAAAAACGCCAGCTATTGGATTTCGACCCGCGACACGTCGCTCTGCATCGAGGCGATGGCCGATTTCATTCGTGCCAGCGGCGAAGACCGGCCGAACATGACCGTCGAGGTGTTTTATGACGGACGTTTGCAAAAAGCGGTTGGAATCACGCCGAAGAATCTCTTCCAGTTCGACAACAAGTTCGTGTTGGAAGGCGCGGCCGTCGAGGCCGGGCGGCATACGATCGAACTCCGCAAGAAAGGCTTGGGGCCGCTCTATTACAACGGCACTATGAGTTATTTTACCTTGGAAGATTTCATTCCGAAATCCACGTCGGTCGAAGTGAAAGTCGATCGAAAATATTACAAGTTGGTGAAGGCCGACAAGTCGGTGCACGTTGCCGGCTCGCATGGACAAGCAGCCCTCCAAAAGGTCGAAAAATACGTGCGGCAGGAATTGCCGAATCTTGCGGACGTGAAGAGCGGCGATCTGGTCGAGATCGAACTGGCGGTCGATAGCAAGAACGACTACGAGTATTTGATTTTCGAGGACATGAAGCCCGCCGGATTCGAGCCGGTCGATCTGCGGAGCGGCTACAACGGGAACGAGATGGGGGCGTATGTCGAGTTCCGCGACAACCGCGTGGTGTTTTTCGTTCACGTGTTGGCTCGCGGTCGGCACAGCGTCGCCTATCGAATGCGGGCGGAAACGCCGGGCCGATTCAGCGCACTGCCGACTCGTGTTTGGGCGATGTACGCGCCGGAGTTGAAAGCGAACTCCGACGAGATGAAAATAGGAATTAGGGATTAGCGATCGGACCCAGCAATTCGCGCAATTCCGGGGGCATGGGCAACTCGGGGGCCGTCGGCGCGTGCCGCAAAACATCGGCCACCTGCTCCAATCGCTCCTTGGGCCCAAGATCAAGGTCAAGAAACAGATAATTCCGGCCCTGGAGTTCGCATTCGCCGCCGCCGCTGCCGGCAAAACAATCCTGACGCACCGTGTAGCCGAGCCGCACGGCCAACTCCAAAGCCTTTTCCAGCATTTCCACCGTACTCACGCCAACCTCCCCATGTCGCCAATTCCATGCTCGACCGCCGCGATTATAGCGGGTTCGACTTCAGTTGGCGAGCCGAGTTCGACGATAGCGCCTGATGGTAAGTGCTTTCCGCACTTAGAGTTAAAGCACGTCGTTCAGTAAAGAGAGCAAGGACGCAAGTACTGGAAAGATTGAGCAAGGTGGGCATTCTGCGTCAAACAGTACGACTCTCAGGCACTTCTCAGACACTTCAACACGAGCAGGGAGCGAGTCGTGATGAACACCGGCGATCAGACAAATTTTCAACAACAGGTCGAAATCCTCAAACAACAGCTCGGCCAGGCGCAGCGGCTGACGGCCTTGGGTGAATTGGTCAGCACGACGACGCACGAGTTCAATAACGTGCTGATGACGATCCTCAACTACGCGAAGATGGGCTTGCGGCACAAAGACGCCCCGACGCGTGATAAATGTTTCGAGAAAATTCTCGCCTCGGCCAATCGTGCGGCCACGATCACCAACACCGTGCTCGGCATGGCGCGCAATCGTTCCGCCGGCCAAGAGCCGACCGATCTGGTCAAGCTGGTAGAGGACACGCTGCTGCTGTTGGAACGCGAGATGAACAAATATCGGATCGTGGTCGAAAAGAGCTTCCAGCAGATTCCAGCGGCGAACGTCAACGGGAACCAGATTCAGCAAGTGCTGCTGAACCTTTTGATCAACGCCCGGCAGGCGATGCCCGGCGGCGGGCGGCTTTGGATCAAACTGCTGCACGACAAGGAAAGCAACATGATCGACCTCGTCGTGCGCGACAACGGCGGCGGCATTCCGCCTGAAAGCCTGCCGAAGATTTTCGAATCGTTCTACACGACGAAAAAAGGCCCCGATGCCAGCGGCAAGGGCGGCACGGGCTTGGGATTGTCGATGTGCCGCGATATTGTCGAGTCACATCACGGACGGATTCGTGTCGATAGCACGGTCGGCCGCGGCACGGCCTTTACGCTCAAACTGCCAGTGGCCGCGAAGCCGGCGCCGAAACTGCCGTCGGCCGTTCCAGCGGCAAGCGTGACCATGCCGGTCGGAATGACGCAAACGCCGGTCAACAGTTGAGATTCCGCGGTTCTCGATTCAAGGGAATAGGGAATTTGCTGAAAACTCCTACACTTGACTTCAGTCACGATGTCATGCTACTATTAGTTGAGGCTATACGCTTCTCTTTAGGGCCTATCCCAAAACTGAACTAAAAGTCGCCGCTAGGCGTAGAACATGAT
>CAZWNM010000451.1:0-3062 GCA_964635765.1 uncultured Planctomycetaceae bacterium
ATGTACAACCAAACCCACATTAACCCTGTCCGATGGGCAATTGTTCGACAAGGCCGATCGAAATAGTAAAATCCGTGGGCAATCTCGGTCAGATTCGTCGCGCCCGCGCTCGGGTTGGCGAACGCACCGCCGTTTTTGCTGATGACGACGGGAATGGTCTTCCCAGTGGCGGCCGTAACGTGGTCGGATGCCAAAAATGTCGCCACGACCACTCGCTTCGTTAAACCCTGTTGAATGCTTTCGTACATGCTCAAACTCCTGTTCATAAATGTGTTTTAGAAAAATCAGTCCGCCAAAAAGCAGTTGTCAGCGATGTTGCTATCGCTCGTCGCATTCCGCTCGATGATGTCCGGCGGGCTTTATACTCCCAAGAGAGCTCGGCTGCGCGACACTCCCGGCGGGAGTGTCGCGGCGATTCCGTGGTTTGTTGTTCCGTAGCGCACGTCCGATGCCTGAGCGAATAGGTACGTCACACCGCTGATCGTGCCCGTGTTCGTGATCGGAAGGGCAAATGTGCCTGCAGTAATCGTTCCGTTGTTTGCCACGGTACTGTAGAATACGGGTGTGCCGTTAAGGTTGGTGACTGCCGCACCACTGCTGATCGTCACGGCGCCGTAGAATGTGCTGGCGGAGATGGTGGCATTGTTCGTCACGGGGCCGTTGTACACAACGCTGTTGCCGCTGAGGTAAAAATTATTTATCACGGGGCCGTTATATGTTCCGGAGACTTGGAGTCGCCAATTATTTATCACGGGGCCGTTGAACGTGCCACCATTGATCCATGCATTGTTCGTAACCAGAGCGTTAAACGTACCGCCAGAGATCGTTGAATTGCCGCCAGTGGTGACCGTGGCGTTATATGTACCGCCAGCGATCGTAATGAAAGCACCCGATGAAATTGTCACCGCGGCGTCGCACGTTCCCGTGGACGGCCAGTTTGCGACGTTAACAGGAATTGTCAGCGTGTCGCCTGCCACCGGCACGGCCGCCGGGCTGTAGTTTGCCGCTAGATCGAGGCTGCCGCTCGTCGCGCCAGTCCATGTATAGGCTGTTGACATGCTGACCTCCTAGATCAATTTGCGGACGGCGTTGATTCCGTCAGCGAGGCTGATAATCGTGGTTTCAACGGCCGTGACGTTCGTGGCCAGCGCGGCCAGATCGGTCGGCAGACTGTCGATGTCATCCAACACGACGATGGCGTTGACGTTCAAGTCGGTCCACACTCCCGCATCGGTGACGTTCGCCCCACCGAGCTGCAAGACGGCCCGAGTCTGGAGCGCCCCGCTGACGATCTCGGTCGTCGTGTTCACGCCACGAATAAATACCTTGTTCACGCTTAACTGATTCTGTGCATTGATAGCCATTGCATGACCCTTTCGTAAAGTTTTACTGAAAATCAAAACCGAAACAAAAAACCAGTGCAGCCGCGTCGATGTCGAGCCAGTGCGACGTCAGCGCTAACCGTTTCGCTAGATACCAACAACAAAAGCCCGAGCCGAACCTCATCAAAAAGGTCCAACTCGGGCTTTTGCGGATACCTGCTCAGTGAGCACGCTCTGCTAAATACCTGACGCTAGTGAATAGTGGCCAGTGTTTAGTGGCTAGTGAAAAGTCCACAGAAACCGAAAGCGGTTTTGCTCTAAACACTAACCACTGCCCACTATTTTTCAATTCGCTCGACCTTGCGGCGGATGCACTGGATGGTTCCATCCTGCACATTAAACTCGACGGTGATCGAGCCGAAAAAGCCGCGACACAACGACTCGGCGAGCAGTTCAGCCATAATGGTCTGAAGCTGCGAAACTTTATTTACGTTGCCGGCTGTCGTTGCGTTCGTTAGCATGGGCGTTAACTTACAACATTGCGATTCGACTTACAATATTTCTTTTTGAGCCACTCGCAGAAGTTATTTTCTCGCGTATGTAGCGGTCGAGAACCGTCAGTGACCGGCTGCCGGAGGCCAGGTCGAAGGTCACGCGGATCGTGTCGCCGTGCTCTCGCCACCAAAGGCGGCCGCGATGCGATTCCATCAAATCCAGCATGGTTTTCGCGTTTTTCTAAGTCGGTCGGCAATATACGCCGCAATCTCGCAGGCAATATGCCGTCGAATCCGAATCGCGGCCAATTGTAGTAGCCGTTTTCATCACGGCGGCGGCCGGCGACTGCCGCGATGCGATGGATGCCGAGCATCCGGGCATTTTGCACTTGCCGACAAAACATGCGAAGTCCAAAGCCTTGGCCTTGCAGACGGCGAAGATGAATATGAAAACCGTCGTTGACCAGCATGAGGTGCTCGGCGACGCGACGCACGTAATAATGTGCGTGATACGTCGCGCCGACGGGATCGCCCATCTCGATGTACAGCATTCCGCGAAGCGAGCCAACCTCCACGCAAGCATCATCAGGCGATCCGGCCAGCCCGGCGTATTCGGACGCATTCAGCGTTCGTTGGAAAAATCGCCGCGCGATTCGTTCGGTCGTGCGTTGTTCGGCGGGCAGAAAGATCACCTCTGCGCCGCTTCGTACGGACCAACTTTCCCGACATTCCCAATGGGGCACGAGGCATCCGGTCGGATTCATTTCCGACCCCAAGCGATGCGTTGATCGCCCGTATCCTTTAGCCCCATCCGAGCGCGAGGCGTGGCCGGACGTGCATGTTCATCTTCGCGGCGACAGCGGCTTCGGCACGCCCGCGATGTACGATGCCTGCGAGCAACTCAACATCCAATACACCATCGGCGTCGGCATGAATGCGCGACTGAAGAAACAGAGCGATTCCCTGCTGAAACGAGCGGTTTTGCAATGGGAGGCCACCGGCCAACCGCAACGGCTGTTCACGGCGTTTTGGTATCAAGCGGATTCTTGGCCGGCGCCGCGTTGGGTCGTAATCAAGTGCGAGGCGAGCGCCCAAGGCACGAATCGACGCGCCGTGGTCACCAATCGCGCGGGTGCGACGGTGTTGCCGGGGGCCGCCTACGATGGTTACGCCGATCGCGGCGAGAGCGAGAACCGCAACAAGGAACTCAAAACCGGTTTACTGGCCGACCGCCTCAGCGATCATC
>CAZWNM010000452.1:0-3058 GCA_964635765.1 uncultured Planctomycetaceae bacterium
ACGGTCGAGGCCGAAGAGGGTTGTTTGAGCTTTCCCGAGATATACGCGCCCGTAAAACGCTCCGAAAAAATCACGCTTTCCGCCTACAACATCAAGGGCGAAGAGGTGAATTACGACCTGGACGGTTTTTTCGCCCGAGTGGTCCAACACGAATATGACCATCTCGACGGCGTGATGTTTATCGATCGTTTATCGCCGACCGGCCTGTTGACGGTGAAGCAGCCGCTGGTGGAACTTGAAAACGAGTTTTTGGGCGATCGCGAGCGCGGCGTGATTCCGCCCGATGAGCTAATTACGGCACAATTAACCGAGTTGGAAACGTTGAGAACGTGAGAAGAGGGGCTAGGGACCAGGGAAACCGCAAGCGGTTTTGTCTAATTTCCTAGTTTCTAATCTCTAGCCCCTAACCCCTAGCCCCTAGCCCCTCTCGATGCGTCTCCTGATGATGGGCACCGGCCCGTTTGCGGTGCCGATATTCCGAATGCTGCATGAAACCGGCCACACGGTCGTGGCGCTGGTCACTTCTCCGGTGCGCACGCATCGCGGCAAGCCGGTCGCGCCGATCAGTTCGATCCGCGACATCGCCAAAGCACACGGCGAGCCGATTTTCGACCCGGAAGACATCAACACGCCAGAATCGCTCGCCGAGTTGGCGAAATACGACGCCGATCTGTTCGTGGTTTGCGATTACGGCCAGATTCTTTCACCGGCTGCGTTGTCGGCGGCCCACCGGGGCGGCATCAATTTGCACGCCTCGCTTTTGCCGAAATATCGCGGCGCGGCCCCGATCAATTGGGCCATTTTTCACGGCGAAACAGAAACCGGCGTCACGGTCATCGGCATGACCGCCGGCCTCGACGCCGGCCCGTGCATCGCGCAAGCCGCGACGCCGATCGCACCCGACGAAACGGCGGCCGACGTGGAACGCCGGCTTGCGGAAATCGGCGCCCGGCTCGTTTGCGAAACGATCGACCGCATGGCGTCGGGCGATAGCCGGCCGATTCCGCAAGATTCCGCGTTGGCTTGCCTCGCGCCGCGGCTCAAAAAAACCGACGGCGCGATCGACTGGTCGCGCTCGGCCGAGGCCATTAAGAATCAAATCCGCGCGATGGAACCGTGGCCGAAAACTTATACGTTTTGGCATCGCGCGGATGGGCCGGCGGTGCGATTGATCCTCGGTCCCGCGTCGGTCGCGGCGTGCGACGTATCCCATGTCAAACCCGGCACGATCATGGAGGCATCCGGCGGTCGGCTGGCAATCGCCGCCAGCGAAAATGCGGTCCTCCCGACTCGCATTCAGCCGTCCGGCAAGCGAGAGCTTTCGATCGAGGAATTTTTACACGGTTATCACGTTCGGCCGGGCGACCGATTCGGCGAGGAATCAATATAATGGCTTCCGAAAAGCAACGTGCCGCGAAAATCGTAAAACTCTTGGCCCGCGCGTATCCCGACGCTGCATGCGAGCTCGACTTCCGAAAGCCGCATGAACTCTTGGTCGCCACGATCCTTTCGGCGCAATGCACCGACGTGCGGGTCAACGAGGTGACGAAATCGCTCTTCAAGAAATATCTGACGCCGGCCGATTTTGCCCAGGCCGACTTGGCCGAATTGGAACGCGACATCCAGCCGACCGGTTTTTTTCGCAACAAAGCCAAAAACATTCAAGGCTGTTGGCGAATGGTTTTGGAGCGATTTGACGGCCGCGTGCCGAACACGATGAAGCAACTCATCGAACTGCCGGGCGTGGGCCGCAAAACGGCGAACGTGATCTTGGGCGTGATCTACGGCATCGCGGTTGGCGTGGTGGTCGATACGCACGTTGATCGGTTGAGCCATCGGCTCGGCTTGAGCAAAGAAAAGACGCCCGAAAAGATCGAGCGGGATTTGATGGCGCTGTTTCCGCAAAGCGAATGGAGCATGTTAAGACATCGTATGATTTTTCACGGCCGCCGTTGTTGCACCGCCCGGAAGCCGCAATGCGACGTCTGCCCGCTCGAATCGCTTTGTCCGAAGATCGGAGTGGGTGCAAAATAACTTTGTAGCCGGCAAACGAGTTCGCCGGCTAAACATCAGACAAATGAAGCTCTGCCGGCGTCGGCTCGCGGCGATGTCGGCGACGATAGGCCGAGGGGGTCATGTTCTTCTGCCGCAAAAACTGCTTCGTAAAATAACTCTGATCGTAAAATCCGGTGTTCAGGGCGATTTGCAAAATGCTCTCGTCGGTCGAAACGAGCATCTGACACGCGGCATGAACCCGCACCCGCAATAAAAAACGCTGCGGCGTCAGTTGAAACAATTGTTTGAAGCGGCGGTCGAACTGGCTGAGCGAAAGATGCGCCAGCCTCGCCAACTCGCGGAAGTCAATTTTCCCGATGTAATGCGTCAGCAGAAACTTGACGGCCGACTCCATTTCCTGATACGGCGCGAGCCATTCGCTCGCCTTTTCCACGTCGCGCATCGCGCCGGCGATGCCGACCACACGGCCGCCGGCGTCGAACAGCGGAATCTTGCTCGACAGATACCACTTCAGCGCGCCGCGCCGGTCGGGTATCAACCACGCTTGATAAATCACAGGCTGCCGCGTCTTCATCACGCCATGATCTTCGGCCACGAATTGATCTGCCAAGTCGAGCGGGCTGAAGTCGCGGTCGGTTTTTCCGATCATATCCTCGGGGCTTAGCGAGCCGAACATCGAGGCCATTGCCCGATTGACCATCACGAATTGCCCCCGCGAGTTTTTGGCGTAAAAATACGTGTCGGGCAGGTAGTCGAACAGCAGGCCCAGATCCCAGGGATTGCCGAGCCGTTGAAAAAACCGACGCCGGAAGGATGCGATATGCTTTGTTGTCATGCGCATATAATACCAAAAGTTGCGGACGGACTACAAGACCCCCGATGGGCAAAACGCTATATTGACGGTATTGCGTCCGACTGGACCGAATCGCCCAAACCGATCTGATATCACGATACACATCGCCCGCCGAACCACTCAACTTTCCATCTCCGAGAGACTTCTCATGTTCCTCGACACCACAATCACGCGGCGAGAGATGTTGCG
>CAZWNM010000453.1:0-3056 GCA_964635765.1 uncultured Planctomycetaceae bacterium
AACAGTTTGTGGCCGATGCCCTTTGCCACCGCTCGTTGCGGCATCGAGCTGATGGCCACCGGTGCCAGTCGTCACGACCTGGCGCGGTTTGGCGCCGAAGTGTTTCGCTTCAGCCCCCGGCAGTGCGATTTGATGATCGTGGCCGGCCGGGTGGCGATGAAAATGATGCCGGTGTTGCAGCGCATCTGGCAGCAGATGCCCGAGCCGAAGTGGTGCATTTCGATGGGCGCGTGCGCCTCGACCGGCGGCGTGTTCGACACGTACTGCGTAGTGCAAGGCATCGATCGTTTCATGCCCGTCGATATGTACGTGCCCGGCTGTCCGCCGCGGCCGGAACAATTGATCCAGTCGATCATCGACTTGCAAGAAAAGATTCAGCGCGAAGGCACGATTTTCGGTCGCGAGTTCGACGCGCCGGCGAGGCAGGGGCTACCGAGGGCGCTGCAGGAATAGCGATTGGGGATTGGAGATTGGGGATTGGAAAGTGACGCGGCGAGGCGCGGCCCCGCGCGTTTTTTTGTGTCATCTGATTTTATCGCCATGTCAAACCAACAAACTGTCGAACAACTTCAAACCGCTTTTCCATTGCTTGCCGCGAGCGAGTTTCGCGGGCAAACACGCGTTGTCGCGCCGGTCGAATCGTTGATAGACGTTTTGCGAACGCTCAAGGAACAGCACGGGTTCGATCTGCTGGTCGATATTACGTGCGTCGATTATCTGAACTATCGAAACGCGACCGATCGGTTCGGCTTAGTGTATTTGCTGGCGAATACGGAAACGAACGAACGAATCACGGTGCGATGTTTTGTGAACGATCCCGACCCGAGCGTGCCGTCGGCGGTGGAATTGTGGGCGGGGGCGAATTGGCTGGAGCGCGAGGTCTGGGATATGTTCGGCATCCGGTTCGCCGGCCATCCCGATCTGCGAAGGATTCTGCTGCCCGAGGAGTTTGAGGCCCATCCGTTGCGGAAAGATTATCCGCTTCAAGGCCGCGGCGAGCGGCACAATTTTCCGACGATTACGCGGCAAGAAGGCTAGCCGAGTTTCTTCGTCAGATATTCCTTCAGCAATTTTCGGCAGACTTCCAACTGGTTGGCGATTTCGTCGAGCAACACGTCGGCTTCGTCGAGCCGATCGTCGCGGCCGCGTTGCTCCAGCACGCGAAGCGGCGCAACCATCGCGGCGACGCCGCAAACGGCGCTAGCGCCGGCGAGTTTGTGCGCGAGCCGCTCGACTTCTTCCGAATCGTTTGCCCGAACGGCAGATCGCAGGTGGCCGGAAATGTCGTCGGCCTGAGCGAGGTACATGGCAATCAGATCGTTGAGGCCGCTCGGATCGAGATCGGCGGTTTCGTTCAACAATTCGATATTCAGCGGCGAAGCGTTCGTCATGGCGGCGGTCTCTTTGTGGGAGATGAAGCAAACGGATGATTGGGTTTCGCAGTGATGGTTACAGGATTCCGACGGCGCTATCGGGAATGGAAGTTTCGACAAGGAGAGCGGGTGCGGCGGACGCAGGATCGTTCGGCCGGCATCGTTGCAACACGCCGTGCAGCTCGCCGACCCGAACCGGCTTGCTCAAATAATCGTTCATGCCGGCGGCGATGCATACGTCGCGGTCGCCTTGCATGGCGCTGGCCGTCATGGCGATGATATGAACCGGCTTCCGGCTTTGGTCGTTTTCCAGCAGGCGGATTTGCCGCGCGGCCTCATAGCCGTCCATTTCAGGCATTTGGCAATCCATGAGGATCACGTCGTAGGGAATGCGGCGAACGGCTTCCAACGCCTCGCGGCCGTCGGAAACCACGTCGGCGCGATAGCCGAGTTTGGCCAGCATTTTCGCGGCGACTTTTTGATTGATCGGATTATCTTCGGCCAGCAGCACCCGGAGACGCCGTTGCGGTTCGCGCTGGCCTTCGGCCGGCGTTTGACCGGCCGGCTGTTGGAGCTTGGCGCCCGGAATGCGCTCGAGGACGTTGCACAAAATGCGGCGCAGTTGCGACGCCTTGATGGGCTTAGTCAGCCGCGCGGCAAAAAGAGCCTTGTCGCCGTCGGTCATGCAATGCGACACCGAGGAAAGCAGAACCAGCGGCATTTTATCCACGCCAAGATAGTCTTGCAACCGCTTGGCAAGCGTCAAGCCGTCCATTTCCGGCATCAGCATGTCGAGAATCGCCAGGTCGAATCGCTGCCCTTGATGGAGCAAATCGAGCAATTCGGCGCCCGACACCACGACGGTCGGAATCATTTCGAGCCGCCTGGTTTGCGCGGAAAGGATGTCGCGGCTGGTTTGGTTGTCGTCGACGATGACAATTTTCACGTCGGCCAAACTGATCGCGGCTTCGGCGTCATGCGGGTCGGGCGCCGTCTGGTCGGCGGCCTTCGAGGCGGTGATGGTAAAGTGGAACGTCGCTCCTTCGCCGGGCACGCCCGTGCTTTCGACCCAAATTTTTCCACCCATCAGTTCGCACAGTCGTTTGCTGATGGCGAGACCGAGTCCGGTTCCGCCGAATCGACGGCTAGTCGAAACATCGACCTGGCTGAACGACTGGAAGAGTCGATCTTGAAGGGCGGGCGGAATGCCCTGGCCGGTGTCGCGGACGGCGAAGTGGAGCATATAGGGATCGCCATCGTTCTGCTGGCCGGTGACAGTGGCGACGACTTCGCCTTTTTCCGTGAACTTGACGGCGTTGCCAAGCAAATTGACAAGGATTTGCCGCAGCCGGGCGAGGTCGCCGACGAAAAACGCCGGTAATTTGTCGTCGATGAGGCAAGCCGTTTCGAGGCCCTTTTCCTCGGCCCTGGGCGCGACCAAATCGAGCGATTCCTCGACGCATCGCGTCAATTCGAACGGCTGATTCTCCATGTCCATTTTTTCCGCCTCGATTTTCGAGAAATCGAGGATGTCGTTGATGACGGCCAAGAGCACTTCGCTGCTGGCGCGGATGGTTTCGGAACAATCGCGCTGCTCGGCGTCGAGTTTGGTGTCCAACAACAAGCCGGTCATGCCGACGATGGCGTTCAAGGGCGTGCGGATTTCGTGGCTCATGGCGGCCA
>CAZWNM010000454.1:0-3055 GCA_964635765.1 uncultured Planctomycetaceae bacterium
GGGCGCGAGCCACTCGAACGGCTGCTCGGCAAATTCGACGGCGGCGTGATCCATGTTCATGGCAACGGCCGGCATTTGCTCGAAGCCGTCTCCACGATCAAGGGTTTAAAGGCCGTGCTGTTGATGGACGACCGCGGATTCCCGTTGGCGTTTGACATGGTCGGCCAATTGAAAGCAAAGCTCGGCGGACTGCCGGTCACGGTGTTCGCCGACTATCCGCGATTCGTCGAGCGATTGGACCGCCACGATTTGCCCGGTGGGGTCCTTTATCAAGTGAAAAACGTGCCTGACATTGCCGCGGCCAATCGGTTAATGGAAAAGGTGCGGAAGTATCGAACATAACGTGTTTTGCAACCCTATGGGACTCTTTCATGCATCTACACCCGGTTGATTGGGTTATCGTCGTTGTTTCGTTGTTGGTTTGTTTTGTGCCTGCATTGTTTTTTGGCAAGCGAGCCAGCAAGGGAACGACCGAGTTCTTCGCTTCTGGGCGTGCGGTCCCTTGGTGGCTGGCCGGCCTGTCGATGGTCGCTACCACGTTCAGCAGCGATGCCCCCAACTTCTGCACGAACGTCGTTCGCTTGCAGGGCGTGGCGGGCAATTGGTGTTGGTGGTCCTTCGTATTGACTGGCGTCGCTACCGTATTTTTTTACGCCGAACTGTGGCGGCGATCCGGTGTGATGACCGACTTGGAGTTTTACGAAATCCGCTATTCCGGCAAAGCCGCCAGTGTGGTTCGTGGCTTTCGCGCCGTCTATCTCGGCTTCTTTTTCAATGTCATCATTATGGCCAGCGTGAGTTTGGCCGCTTGCAAAATCGCCGGTATTTTGTTTGGGCTTGAACGTTGGCAAACTTTGTTGTTTTGCGGCCTATTGAATGTCGTTTTCGCGGCCCATTCCGGCCTCTGGGGCGTGCTGGTCATCGATATGATTCAGTTTTTCATCAAGATGTCGGCGGTGATTGCAGCAGCGTATTTCGCCCTGCAACTGCCCGAAGTCGGTGGGTTGCACGGCATGGTCGAAAAACTCTCCCATCAAACCGGACCGGGCGGCATCAGCTATTTGAACATGCTTCCCGATTTCTCAAATCAATGGGACATCGCCGTCGCGGTTTTTGTCATGCCGATCGCTGTGCAGTGGTGGGCCGTTTGGTATCCCGGCGCCGAACCGGGCGGCGGCAGCTATATCGCTCAACGCATGTTGGCGTCGAAATCGGAACGCGATTCGCTCGGCAGCGTTCTGTTTTTCAACATCACGCACTATGCGGTTCGCACGTGGCCGTGGCTGATCGTCGCCCTTTGTTCGATCCTCGTTTATCCGAAACTTTCCGATATCCAGAAAGCGTTTCCGAACCTTGACCCGACGCTGCTCGGCCACGACATCGCGTTTCCCGCCATGTTGAAGTTTCTGCCTGTCGGCTGGATGGGCTTGATGGTTGCTGGACTGATCGCCGCGAATTCCTCGACGATCCTAACCCACTTGAATTGGGGCGCGTCGTATTTAGTCCACGATTTTTATCGCCGATTCATCAACAAAAATGCGACCGAGCGACATTACGTAAACGCCGGCCGGCTCGCGACGATCGCTCTCTATGTTTGTGCGGGCGGGCTGACGTTTTTTATGGAATCGGCCAAAGACAACTTCGACATTATTCTCCAAGTCGGCGCGGGCACGGGCTTGCTTTATCTCTTGCGATGGTTTTGGTGGAGAATCAACGCCTGGTGCGAAGTCGTTGCGATGATTAGCTCCTTTGGAATTTCGGTTTTCTGGCTGATTCTCAAAAAATACACACCAGCGGACCAACACTTGAGCACCCATGAGCAACTGTTGTACACGATCGCGTTTACAACGGTTTGTTGGGTTACGGCTGCCTTTATTGGACGACTACAAACCGACCGGAAAACGTTGATCGATTTCTATCGCAAAGTCCGTCCCTTCGGTCCTGGCTGGGGGCCTATTCAAAAACTAGTGACGTTGACGCCCGAAGAAATCGCAACCGTCGACCACGCCAACATTCCGCTGGCGCTCGCCGGCTGGGTTTCCGGTTGTACCGTAATCTGGTCAGCATTGTTCGCCGTGGGCAATGGCCTGTACGGCCGAACCGACTACGCCGTCATCCTCGGATGTGTCGCCGTCTTGAGCGGACTCGGACTAATTCACGTCATCAGTAAACTTTGGAAAAAATAGCTGTTGCAGTGAGAAAATGATTTATGGTATATGATCAGCCATTACGACTTTTGGTGATTGGAGCACATCCTGACGACGCCGAATACCACGCAGGCGGCTTGATATCGCTGTATCGAAAAATGGGGCATGTGGTCAAAATGATTTCCGTGACCAATGGCGCCGCGGGCCATCATGCTCGAACGTCTGAAGAAATTGTCGCCATTCGCCGCGGTGAAGCGCAGTCCGCCGGTAATATCGTCGGCACTACGTATGAAGTCTGGGAGTATCCCGATGGCGCATTACAAGTCACGCTCGAACTACGACATCGGATGGTTCGCGAAATTCGAACGTTTCAACCGGATTTAGTGCTGACCCATCGCACGAACGACTATCATCCCGATCACCGCGCCGTCGGCCAAGCCGTTCAGGATGCTTCGTTTTCGGTGTGTGTGCCGCTGATTGTTCCCGAATCGCCCGCGTTGCGACGGGATCCTGTGGTTGCATACATGCCCGATATGTTTACGAAACCCAATCCCATGACTGCGGATGTGGTCATTGATATCGGCGGCCAGATGGACACAATCATTGCCATGTTGGCCTGTCATTGCTCCCAGGTGTTCGAATGGCTTCCCTGGCTCGAAGGCCTACTGGATCAGATACCCAAGGATAGGAAACAACGTTTGGCTTGGTTGCATCAATGGTATGGCAATAAAATCCGCCCGAGGGCGGATCGTTATCGTTCCGAGCTGATTACAGTTTTCGGCCATGATCGCGGCAAATCCATTGAATTTGCCGAAATATACGAGATTAGCGAATATGGTTCGCCGCTGGATGCAGCTGCCCGAGAGCGGTTGTTTTCACGTCTGCCCTACTGATTGTTGCTTTTCCTC
>CAZWNM010000455.1:0-3039 GCA_964635765.1 uncultured Planctomycetaceae bacterium
TGGCGCGATTCTTTCGGCCGACGACCCCGGCGCGGCGGCCAAGGAATTGTTGAAAACGTTGAACAAATTCGCGAAGATTAGCGGAAATTAGCGTTCTTTTGCCATCGGTTTCCGTTCGTCCGTGGTTTTTGAATTCCGCGGTTCGTCGGCCGGCGTTTCATGTTCATCCAGCAAATCGCCGATCCACTGCTCCATTTCCGTTTCCGCGCCGGGCCAGTATCCGATCCAAACGGCGCGAATGACCCCGTGACGGTCTAAAAGCAACGTGGTTGGAAAACCGGGCGAATTGGTTAGCCGGTAGGCGACGGCCAGCGTTTGCGCGTTAGGATCGAAATAGGTCGGCACGTCGATTTTCAACCGGCCAAGCAATGCGGCGGTTGCGTCACGCAACGAAATAATATCGTCGGGCTGGTTGTCGGCCGGATAGGAAACCGCCAACAGCCGGAACGCTTTCTGTCCGGCGTAACGTTCTCGAAGACCGGCCAAATGCGGGATTTCCTCGCGGCATGGGCCGCACCATGTGCCCCAGAAGTTCAACAACGTCACGCGGCCGCGGAGATCGTCGAGCGAGGTGCGCCGCGAATCGCCGGTGAGCGGCTGCAATTCCAAGAACGGGAGCGGCCGGCCGACGCCCTGTTGCGAATCAGGATTGACGGCTGCCCGTTGCGGCAATCGCAGCAGCCAATAGCCACCCACGGCCACGGCGAGCAGCACCGCCATTCTGACAGTATTGCCGAAATGTCTGTGCCAAGGACTGTAAGGTTTCGGCGAATCCTTTTTTTCGGGCTCTGGCATAAAAGGAGGCTAGAGATTGGAGGCTGGAATTTGGAGGCTGAATCGCGGAGTGAAGCCGCGAGTAGCTCCTCCAGTCTCCAGCCTCCCTTTCTCCACCGGCAAATATAGTATATGGTGAGTTGCGGAAAAGGAAATGGGCGGAGATTGGCGGATAGGGCGGAGATTCCCATGCAAAACGAACAATATGAAGTCGAAATGAAGTTTACGGTCGCTGATGTGCCGGCGTTGGAATCGAGTCTCCGAAAACTCGGTGGTGTGATTTCCGAAGCAAAAACGGAAATCGACGTGTATTTCGCCCATCCCGCTCGCAATTTCGCCCAAACTGACGAAGCCTTGCGGATTCGGCGGAAAGGCATGTCGAATTTCATCACCTACAAAGGGCCGAAAATCGACGCGGTGACTAAAACGCGGCATGAAATCGACTTGCCCCTGCCCTTGGGCGACGACACGGCCGCGGCGTGGACCGGCTTGCTTGGGTCGCTTGGATTTTCGCCGGTCGGCGAGGTGCGGAAGTCGCGTCGCAAGGCCAAGGTCGAGTGGCAAGGGCGAAACGTCGAGGTGTCGCTCGACCGCATCGACCGGCTCGGGTCGTTCGTCGAGTTGGAGCTTTTGGCGCCGGCCGAAGGCGTGGCCACCGCCCGGGCGTGCATTTTGGCGTTGGCCCAGGCATTAAAACTCGCCAGCGGCGAGCGGCGGAGCTACTTGGAGCTGGTGCTGGAACGTTGCAGCCCGCCCTGCGGCATGGTAGAATAGGGTGTTTCCAGCTCGCCTTACCATGCCAAATCAACGCGAAGACGATCTGTTCCGTGAAAGCACCATGACCTTCGGGCAACACCTCGGAGAGTTGCGGAAGTGCTTGTTCAAATCGGTGGTGGGGCTTGCGATCGGGCTGGTCGTCGGGCTTATCGTGGGCAATTGGGCGTCGGAGTTCATCCAGTCGCCGTTGACCAATGCCTTGACCAAGTATTACCAGAAAGAGTCGGAAACGCGCGTCGATGCCGAGGTGGCGCGGCTGAAGAGTTCGGGCAAAGAGATGCCGTGGACGCCCGAACAAGTGAAATATCTCGTCGAAACCAAGCACATGCTGGCCGATGAATATTTCGTCGATCCCTCGCAGACGTTCGAGGAACTGAAAAACCTCTATCCCGATACGTTTGCGAACGTTCAACTTCCGCAAAAAATAAAAAAATTGGACGACAAGGCGTCGACGTACGTTCAGGCGGCGACACCCAAAACAACAACGGCAACGATGGCGGCGGACGATGAGTCGGAAGGACTCATCCGGATTTTCTTCTGGCACCACAACAAGGATGACGCTCGCCTGCAAAGCAAAAGCATGGCGATGGCGGAGCCGTTCACGAATTATATCAAAGTGTCGTTGATGGTCGGCGCGATTCTGGCCAGCCCGTGGATCCTGTTCCAAATATGGCAATTTGTGGCGGCCGGTTTGTATCCGCACGAACGCCGCTACGTGCAGCAGTATTTTCCGTTCAGCGTGGCGTTGTTTTTGACGGGCGCGGCGCTGGCGTTTTTCGTCGTGTTCGAGCCGGTCTTGGAGTTCCTGTTGAGTTTCAACCGCCTGCAAGGCATTTCGCCGGAGCCGCGGTTTAACGAATGGCTCAGCTTCGTGTTGATTTTGCCGTTCGGATTCGGCCTCGGGTTTCAACTGCCGTTGGTAATGCTTTTTGCGGAACGGATCGGGCTGGTGACGGTGCGAACCTATTTGGCGCAGTGGCGCATC
Organism: uncultured Planctomycetaceae bacterium; assembly: GCA_964635765.1. Lineage (GTDB taxonomy): Bacteria > Planctomycetota > Planctomycetia > Pirellulales > Thermoguttaceae. Next base: position 2,537 of record CAZWNM010000455.1, read on the forward strand.
GCCGTTTTGGTGATTTTCGTGGTGGCCGCCATTCTGACGCCGCCCGACGCCTATAGCATGTTGCTGCTTTCCTGTTCGTTGACGTTCCTCTATTTCGGCGGCATTCTGCTCTGCCGTTTCATGCCGCGCCGCGCGAGTCCGTTCGAGGCAAACAAGCCGTGAGCGGTTGGAAACAGGGCACGGCGGAAGAAAGCGGAACCGCGAAGGAACGCGGATAAACGCGACGGGGATATCAACAATCAATCGCAACGCACGATCGTGCGGAAAGATTAGCGATTGGAGCGGTTGCCAAGTTGCTTGCGCCGGCGATTGCCGCTCGGACGTCCTGCCCGCGGCAAGCGCGGACAAGACGCCCCATTACGAGAACTTTTTGGTCGGCGGCGGTTAGGCGGCGATTCTGGCGGAAAGCCGGGCGGCCTTGTTGCGGCCGGCCCAAAACGATTCCGCCTCTATTGACCTTTGCGTGGTCAATGAACCTTATTACAGGGGTAGTTTGGCGCGGG
>CAZWNM010000456.1:0-3038 GCA_964635765.1 uncultured Planctomycetaceae bacterium
ATCGCAGCGAAGAATCTCGCTGGAATTACGGAGATTCTTCGCTACGCTCAGAATGACAAAATCGCCAAGAACAATTGCCACACCCGTTGAATCTCACGATTTGCGGCATATCATGGAACGCCCCGTATGAGCCTTCAGCTATCCCGACATTGCATTGCTTTTCTGAATATCAATAGGGAAATGCGCTGCAAATCCGATTTGCGTGGGGGTGGCGCATGCATTTCCCATCTTGCATCGTCGCCTTTTGCCACGTACAATTCGGACATCCTTGCAACGTCTTTCGCCGCCACAAGATACGAGCGCCGCCATGAGTAGAAAAGTTATTCTCGATATCGATCCTGGCATTGATGACGTAATGGCGTTGTGTCTCGCGCTCGCCGACCCCGAATTAGAGGTGGTGGCGGTTACCTCGGTCGGTGGCAATGTTTCGCCGGCACAGGCTACCCGAAATACCCAGGCTGTCATCGAACGGCTCGATCCGCCGCGTTGGCCGCGGCTTGGCGCCGCTTCGGAGCCGGATAACCGCTTGTCGGTTGATCGTCGAAATCTTTACGGCGCCGACGGACTCGGCGGGACCGGGTTCGTGGTCGCCGAGCGGCAACATTTGCTGCCGTCGGAAAAGGTCATTTGCGATCAGGTCCGCGACGCCCCGCATTCCGTGACGCTCATCGCTCTCGGCCCGTTGACGAACATCGCCAGGGCGTTCGCCCGCGATCCCGAATTGCCGACGTTGGTCGGGCAAATCGTCATCATGGGCGGAACGGTCTCGGGACCGGGCAACATCACGCCGGCGGCCGAGTTCAACATGTATTGCGATCCCACCTCGGCCCAAACGGTTTTCCGTTCGCCGTCCACGAAAACGCTCATCCCATTGGACGTTACCAATCGGATCGAGCTCAGCTACGATTTATTCAATCGGCTGCCGGACGAATCGAGCCGGGTGGGCAAGCTGTTGCGGCAGCTCTTGCCGGCGGCGTTTCGGGGCTATCGTCAACATTTTGGTCTCGAAGGGATCCACGTTCACGACACGGTGACGCTCCTCTCGGTGCTGCATCCCGAGCTATTTACGATGAAGTCGATGGCCGGCGACGTGGAAACGCAGGGCGAATTGACCGTCGGCGCGACGATTTTCGATCGCCGCCGTGTGCCCGCCTGGCGGCATAACATGGAAGTTGCCGTCGATATGCAAAAAGACGCCGTCATCGACGCGATCATTCGCGGCCTGAACCGCTGACGCACGGAAGCTGCCCCAGTCTGCCGGATAACAACCGATGCGATCGGAAATCGAACCCCGGCGATGACGCTTTTCTTCCGCTGGGGCGTCAGCCCGCGTTCGGCAAATACGCGTCAAGCAAAACGGTTGAACCTTGCGGACTCAATCGCACCGGGCCAAGCGAGGTCGGCAACAAGGCCGAACCGCCGCGCGGCAACGCCGACGGCGCCGGATCGCCATCGATTTGCACGGCACCTTCCAGCACCGTGATGATATGACAACGAGCGTCGCCGCCGATCGTTTGCGGCGCGTCGAGCGTCCAACGATCCCATAGGAACTTGTCGCAATCGACCAATCGCTTCACATAGGGCCGATCGGTCGGGCGCGGTTGCGAGGGCGAAATTGGCCCGCGCGCGAAATCGATTACCGCGAGGCCTTCTTCCGTTCGCAACGGCCGCGGAAGGCCGTCGGGGCCTGGCCGGTTCCAATCGAACAGCCGAAAGGTCGTGTCGCTGGATTGCTGAATTTCAGCGACCAGCAAGCCCGCCCCGAGGGCGTGAACCGTTCCGGCGGGAATGAAAATGCAATCGCCGGCCGTGGCCGGGAAAGAATGAAGACATTCCTCGCACGTGCCCCGCTGCATGGCCGCCAAAAACTCGTCGCGCGTCACGCCGGTTTGCAAGCCGGCGTAAACCACGCTGTCGGGCAACGCCTCGACGACATACCACGCCTCGGTTTTGCCGGCGTCGGGCGGATCGAGCGCGGCCGCTTGGGCGTCGTTCGGATGCACTTGGACCGAGAGCGTCCGCGAAGCGTCCAGGAATTTCAAGAGCAGCGGAAAAGTCGGCCTCGGAGCGTGTCGGCCCAACAGCGCCTCGCCCTGTTGCTCAACAAGCCGGTGAAGCGTCGTGCCGGCCAGCGGGCCGAATTCGATCGCGCTCTGATCGTCGCCGTGATCGGCGATTTCCCAGGCTTCCGCCCAATCGCCGCCCGGTCCGAGCGATTTGCCCAACGAGGTCGCAAGGCGACGGCCGCCCCAAATGTATCGGCGAAAGATCGGCCGAAAACGCAACGGATAAAGGGCGGTCGTTGCCATAAGCCAAGCCTCCTGCAGAACCGAAGCGAAGAACCAGCGAAACAGGACGTCATTATGACATCAGGCGGGCCGGCCGGCAAGCCGCCGCTTAGGATGCCGTCATTGCGGATGACAATGCGACGAGGTGGCCGGCGGCGTCGGCGGCTTTTCGGGAGGTGGCCGAAAGCACGTGCAACTCTCGATCCAAATGTTCACCCGACTGCTCCTCCATGCGGCGGCAACAATCGAGCATTTGATCGAGAAGCGGCTGAAGGTCTTGCGTAATGACTTGGTTTTGGACCTTGAAGCTCTCGCTGATGCGTTCGAGTACGCGCAGTTGCCGCCGGCTGTTTTTGAGCGATTGCCGCTGGTTTTCCATGTCGCATTTGCGTTCGATGGCTTCGTGGATGGCCACGACCAGACGCGCTTCGTTACAAGGCTTGGTCAAAAATTGGCAAACGCCAATCTCGTTGATGACGCGAATCGCCATGTCGGCATTGGCGTATCCGGTGAGCACGATTCGCATGACGGCGGGGCAATGGCAGGCGATCCATGCCAGCAAGTCGGTGCCCGACATGCCGGGCATGCGTTCGTCCGTAACCACGACGTCGATGGCTCGCGTCTCCAGAAAACGAACGGCCTCTTCGCCGGTGCGAGCCGTTTGAATCTGGAAGGGCTGCTTATTCATGACGCGGGCCAAGCCTGAAAGCAAATTTTCGTCGTCGTCAACGAGTAGGACGGTGTGGTTCA
>CAZWNM010000457.1:0-3035 GCA_964635765.1 uncultured Planctomycetaceae bacterium
GCGGGCGTCAACCCACCGGCCAAAACCAACGGCGGATTTTTTTCTTGTTCTTCTTTTTTGCCTTGGGCGAGATATTCGCGCGCGGCGGCCCAATCGGCCAACTCGCCCGACCCGCCGTAACCGGTTTCGGCCAAAGCGTCCAGCAACACCATCGCCGGCGGCGTTTTCAGTTCGCGGCATCGCGCGAGAAAATCCCACACCGGCTGCAATCGGTTGCCGCCGATGCGAAAAGCCTTCATCGTCGGCCGATGGCCCAATTGCGTCAAAAACTCGGGCGGCTCGTCGCCATGAAGTTGAATCAGCTCGAGCGGCAGCGTATCGAACAGGCGGCAAATCCGGTCGGCCGCCGCGCCCACGAACAAGCCGACCCGGACCACACCGTCCGGCAGCGCGGCGATGATTTCCTGGGCCGTCTCCTGCGAAATATGGCGCGGGCTGCGCGGATAAAAGTTCAGGCCGATGGCATCGGCGCCGGCCGTGGCCGCCAGTCGGGCGTCATCGGGCGTCGTTATGCCGCAGATTTTGACGTGGAACATACGATTGATTCTACCGCGCAACACTGCAAGACGTAAGCTTTCCCCCCAGCGGTAAACTGCGGACTATTGTCGAACGCCCCCGTGGGACGTGCAATCTCGCGTCAACTTGCACCGAACAAGGAGTGGTCAAGCCCCCGCCGAAACATGCTCACCTTGACAAAAGCAACCACAAGTAGTATGATACTCGCGAAGCTGAATGGTCGGACCGATGATGCACTTTTGGACGAAAAAACGCTGGTTTTCGCCGCTGGTAGCCGCCGGCTACTTGTTTGTCATCGCTGCCGCTCCGCTTTTCCACAACCATGCCGATCACGACGGCGGTTGCGGCCATGCTTTCGCGGCCACGGAAAACGACTCGGCCTCTTGTCCGCATGACGGCGATTCGTCGCATCGGTCGGCGCCGCATCCTTCCGACTGCAATCATTGCCCTGTCTGCCAGTTCTTGGCCCAAACGCCGGCACCGGTCGCTGAAGTGGCGATCGAGGGCGACGGCTTGCTGGTGCAAGAGTTGGCCTCGCCCGCACCGGCGTGTGCGGCCGTCGGCGTCTTCTCGGCTTGGCAAAGCCGCGCGCCGCCCTGTTTCGCGTAGACTCTTCGCCTGTGTTTCTTGATTTTTTCCGGCTGTTCGTGTGCGCGCCGAGCGTTCTTCGCTTCAATGTTGGGGCGACAGTTGTACTGTCGCCCCGAGATGGCAGTGCAACTGCCATCCCAACAATGGCTTCGGCTGCCGCGTGTCACGAATCGCCATGCACATGCTTGCTTGGAGAGAACGCGATGTCTTCATCTATAAACTTCCGAAACGCCAATCGCCCGCCGCACCGCGCGGAGGCGGCGGCTAAAACTGGTTTTACGCTCGTCGAGCTTCTCGTGGTCATCACGATCATCGGCATTTTGATCGCTCTGTTGTTGCCGGCGGTGCAGGCGGCGCGCGAGGCGGCGCGGCGCATGCAATGCACCAACAATCTCACGAAGATCGGGCTGGCCTTGCATCTGTATCACGAGCAAAACAATGCCCTGCCCGCCGGTTGGCGCGCGTATGACCCCAACGGTCTGCCGTATGCGCAGGGCAATCCGGGCTGGGGTTGGGCCGCCAACATTTTGCCGTTCGTCGAACAAAGCAACGTCGCCAACAACTTGCTCAACTACAACAAGCCGATCACGGACTCCACGAACGCCATCGGGTCCACAACGTCGCTCCCTTTATTCCGCTGCCCTTCCGATATCAGCAATAACACATTCGCCTTTGTGCCCACAACCGGCAGCTCCGTGACCTTGGCCACGGGAAATTATGCCGGCGTGTTCGGCACGAGAGACGTCCACTCGTGCTATGGCTTGCCCGCCGGCACGGTATGCACCAGCGACTTATGCGCCGCTTTGGCTGGCTCCACCACCCAGCCAGGCAGCAGCAACGGCGTCTTCTCCCACAACAGCAGCATCCGATTCGCCGACATCAAGGACGGGCTGAGCCAAACCTTCGCGGCGGGCGAACGAAATACGAACACCGCCATTTCGGACGGCACCACGTGGGTCGGCGCTCCGCCCAATACCGATTCCTGCTCGCCCGGTCTGGTCATCGCCACGGCCGGTTATCCGCCCAACAGCCCCGCCAACGATACCCACGATTTCAGCAGCAATCATCCGTCCGGCACGAATTTTCTCATGTGCGACGGCTCTGTCCATATGATTACGCAGTATATCGACACGACCGTTTATCATGCCCTATGCACCTATGCCGGCGGCGAAGTGATTTCGACCGGACAATACCTCGGGAATTAACGGCCGCGTGCAAGATCGACCGTGGAAAAACACCACGGAGACACGGAGAACACGGGGAAAATATCGGAAAATATCACGAACGAACGCGGATAAAAAGCCAACTTCGATGTTCGTTATGACTTTCGTTATAACAGCCACCAATCTGTGTTCCTCCGTGTTCTCGGTGTCTCCGTGGTGCATTTTGCCGGTCTCGGCAGGCTTGGGCATGGCAGCCAAAACGCCAGCGCGGTATACTGACGTTTTGCCGATTCGACGACCGCAGAAGAACCGCACGGCAATGGCTTCCCAAGAAATCTGGCGTTCGCTTTATCCGTTCCAATCCCGCGAGTTGACGCTCGCCGGGCATCGCTACCATTACATCGACGAAGGCCGTGGGCCGACGCTGTTGATGGTCCACGGAAACCCCACGTGGTCGTTCTATTGGCGCGATTTGATCTTGGCCCTGCGCGACCGCTATCGCATCATCGCCGTCGATCACATCGGCTGCGGACTCTCCGACAAACCCTCGCCGCGGGCGTATTCGTATCGGCTCGCGCAACGCGTCGCCGATCTTGGGCAACTCATCGAAACGCTCGATCTCCGGCAAATCACGCTCGTAGCCCACGATTGGGGCGGCGGAATCGGCATGGGCGCGGCCGTCGCCATGCCGGAGCGATTCAAGCGATTCGTGCTGATGAACACGGCCGCGTTCCGCGCGCCGAGCTGTCCTTGGCAGATTCGTCT
>CAZWNM010000458.1:0-3027 GCA_964635765.1 uncultured Planctomycetaceae bacterium
ATTGCCATCAGATTTACAGTCTGACCCCTTTGACCGCTCGGGAAACCCCCCTCCGCCTTGTTTCTTTTCCGCCCTGGTCGATCGGCGTCTTCAGCAATCTGTTCTGATGTCTCGCTCCCGATGGCACGCAACGCTCGGCTGGCGCGCCCAAAAAATCAGGGAACTCTTTGCAAGCTAGCGGAGGGACTTGAACCCACAACCTGCTGATTACAAATCAGCTGCTCGACCGATTGAGCTACGCTAGCCGATACGTTTTCATTCTTGTTCCCGGCAGCCCCCACAGGTTGCAACATGGCAATGTCACGGCACGCCGGGAGCCTTAGCCCGAATTCTGTAAACCAGTGATTCTACCACGATCGGCATTTGTCGCAAGGGCAGGCGCGCGAAATTTTTGTCCCCCCATGCCGCATCCCATGTCCGCCGTCGCTGCCACCGTTCTTCCCGCCATTTCTTCACTGAGAAGAAATGTCAGGTGCACTTTGTTACGCCTTTTTGGGGGGTGATTAGAACGCGATGGCCGCCGGCAAGCCGTGGAAAAGGCAATTTCCGAATTTTAGGCACCACTGCTGGCGCGGCCCAGCAGTGGCACCCTTTTTCAACGGGCTGCTAAAACCATAAACTCGGCAAAAAAAATTGGCTAGCCCTCGGCTGAATCCACTTCCGAAGCCTCGGGAGGCGCCGGCGAATCGGATTCCTCGTCGGGCTTGGCGGCGGCCTTCTTCGATGCTAATCCATCCTTGATAAAGTGCTCGACCGTCTCCACGCTTTGGCTGCCGATGAGCTTTTTCGAAGCCCAGCCGTCCTTCGTTTTTCGAAACATCACCAATTGCGGAATCGGGCCGCCTCCGGTGATTTTTCGAGCCAGTTCGCGGTCGCGGTCGAAATTGATGACGGCAAATGCGACCTTTTTGAGCAAGCCTCGCTCGCGCACTTGCGGCAAAATCGTCTTTTTCATGTTCTGGCAAGGCTGGCACCAATCGGCGGCAACCATGACGACCATCGGCTTGTCCGACTTCACGATCGCCTGATGCGCCTCGGCATAGGTTTCTTTGGTTTCTTTGATTTTGTCAGCCGAGGCATCGGCCCCAACTAACAAAATGGCTGTTTGCACAACGGCAGCGCATAAAGTGGCTGTCATGGGAACCTCTTTCTTCAGGGGTCTGGGGACAGGGGCAAGGGATTTGGGGTTTTAACGCTCAATGTGCCGCGGCACATGAACCCTAAACCGTCCAGGCAAAGATGACGGCAAGCCATTCCGTCAGCAAGATGCGGGCTGTCTTTCAAGCTGTTCCGTCAGCAGACAGTTGCATCAGTATAACTGCAATGACTAGGATAGCAAGCGAAAGCGGGAAAAATGTGAGGAAAATACCGGTGGGGAAAGATATTCCGCAGGTCGGGTGGTGATACGGAATGAATCACACGCGATGGGCAAATTCCTGCTCGACGAGTTCAAGATCGCCGCCAAAACGCTCTGCGGCTTCGTCGGGACTGAGATTCAGAATCGCCCGACCGTCCGTTTCCCAGTGGTCGCGGTCGAAGCGGAAAACCGCAGTTCCGGCCTGGAGATTCTCGACGACACTCATGCCGGTCGGAAAAACCGCGGCAATGCCTTCAGTTGCCATCGTTACGGCCACGAAAGCCGAGAGTTGGCCTGTCGTGCGACTTCGAACGTAAGAGACATCGTCGTCAAACATGCAATCGGCTAATTTGGGAGCTTCCGGGTGAACTTGGGCGGCCGCCAATTGGACGAACTTCGCTTCCAGCCGCTCCCGTTGAACATGGAACTGCTGTTTTGCTCGCCCAAGCGGCGTCGTGGAAGCGGACTTCCGCCGAAACCGCCTAAAAAGGACGGCAAGCGTCAGCCCGGCAACCGCGAATATGGCAATCCACCAGACCGATGACATAAGACCCCCCCAACGAAAGACGACATCGTCCACGCGACAAGCCCACTTTGCTACTTTATACGATTATTTGAGTGCGATTGCAAACCGGCGCGGGAAATTTGCGGAAAAACACGCGGGGAGGCGGGGGATTGGAGACTGGAGGCTGGGGTGGGATGAGGAAACCAGTAACGGGTGCAAAGCCACAAGCCCCCCAGTCCCCAATCCCCAGCCTCCCATTTTGCCCAATCGTTTTGTCATTCCATCTTCCAACGATATCAGCGATTTCGGATGGCATTTTTTCTTGCCATGCTACGCAACTGGTGTATGGTTTCTACGCGGCAAGATGTTGAGTTGGAGAAAAAGGGAAGGATATGCCCAAACCCGCAATTACATTGTTGGGATTGATGCTGGCAGCAGTCTCGATCGGCTGGAATACATGGCGGTATCCAGTCGTTTGGAAGATGGTCAGTGTGACGACGCCAAGCGTTTCGGCCGGCGAATCGGCGCCGGTCTCGCCGGTCTCGCCGGAACCGGCGAAGCCGACGGCGCCGTCGGCAAAGCCGGCGTCGAAGGCGAGTAACGCGACGGCGGCAATGGCGGCGCTGCCGGCAGCCATTGCAAGTGCGAAGCCGGTGCCCGACGAGCCGAAAGAGGTCATCCCCGACCGCGCGGCGGCAAAGGTGCAAGCGGCGCTGACATCGCTGGTTGACGAAAAGCAGTTGCGGCCGATTTCCGCGATTCCATTATCTGGCGACCGTGCGACGCCGGCGTTGCAGCGACTGCCGCCGGTCGATCCCAACGAACCGCCGCCGTCGTTCGATCTTCGCACGGCCAACGGCGGCACGATCGTGTATCCGACCACCGGCTATTAGAGCAAGTTACGAACCGACCGTTTCTTCCGGCATTCGGGGCGAATCGGCCGGTGGGTCGGACTGCGGAAGCGTGGCGGGCAATTCCAACGTGAAACGAGCGCCGTGGTCCGGGTCGCTCTCGACGGTGATTCGCCCGCCGTGTTCCGTCATGATTTTTTGACTCACCGGAAGCCCCAAACCCGTGCCGCGGCTTTTCTTCGTCGAGGCAAACGGGCTGAAAAGACTCTCCATTTGATCGGCCGGGATGCCGGGGCCGTTGTCGGAAACGATAA
>CAZWNM010000459.1:0-3024 GCA_964635765.1 uncultured Planctomycetaceae bacterium
CCAATCGTCTCGCCAATGCAGGCCGTATTCCTTCATCATCGCGCCGCAGCCGGCATGATTGACGATGATTGCGTCGTAGCGGTCCAACTCGAACGCCGCGAGATTGGCGTCGGCCATGCGCTGCGCGCCGGCACTGTCGCCGGAGTGAAAATGAATGGCGCCGCAACAGCCTTGGCCGTCGGGAATGTGGATTTCGCAGCCGTTTCGCTGCAACACGCGCAATGTGGCCCAATGCGTGGGCCGAAACATCGCGTCGGCCACGCAGCCGACGAAAAATCCGACCGTCGCGCGCTTCGGACCGATCGCCGGCAACACCCGGGGCAGCCTCGGACCCGACCGAAGCGGCGACGGCAACAGCGGAACCATTCGGCCAAGCCGGCCGGGAACCAGGCGGAACACGCCCGTGCGTTCGATCAACCCGTACAGCCCGAGCCGCTGCAAGAGCCGCACCGGCGTCAGCAGCAGCCGCATTCGATCGGCGTACGGAAACAATTGAAAGAGAATGATTTCGCGGAACCAATCGTATTTTTTCAGCAGCCGCGTGTCGGCCTCTTTCACGGCCAGGCGGAACGGCTCGATCAAATGGCCGTACTGCACGCCGGAGGGGCACGCGGTTTCGCACGCCCGGCAATCGAGACATTTTTCCAGGTGCCGAACGATCGGATTGCTCAACGTGATGCGGCCGTCGGCCACCATGCGCATGAGCTGGACGCGGCCGCGCGGCCCGTCGTTTTCGTCGCCCAACTCCGTGAAGGTCGGGCAACTCGACGTGCAAAGTCCGCAGTGAACGCAGCGAAGAAACCGATCGTAGTTGATCTTCGCGGCCGGATTGACCGCCGGCGGGTTCGTATTGTCGATGGAGTTCGTCATGCGATGTTGAAAATGTTTTTGGGATCGAATCGCTGCTTGAGGGCATTGAGGATGCGACGTTGGGGACCGGACGCATGCCCGCCGCTCGTCCCCAGTCCCTCGTCCCCAACGAAGATTTCTCCGTTGCCGGCGTGGGCTTGAATGGCGCAATCCGGCGAAGATTTTAATAGGTCCGCGACCGTTTCGATCGTTTGGCTTGGCAATACGTTGATTCGTGTTGCGGTCGGAAACTCGGCCATCTGGCGCCACAAGGCGTCGGCGTCGGGAATCGAAATTGGCGATGCCGCGCCCGCCTCGGCCCATTCCTCGCGGAGCCGATCGGACATCCACTCCACTTCCGGGGCCGTGCCCTGGAAACCGACGTAAAGCCGCATCGTGCCGCCGGTTGCCGCGAATTCAATCGCCACCGGCCGCACTTGGGAATGAATCAGGCCAGCCAGCAGCTTTTCGGCCAGCGTGAAATCTGAAATATCGCACGCGAGCGCCGCAGCCGCCTCGGGCTGCGGACGCACCATCAACGTTATTTGCGTAAGAACGCCCAGCGCGCCGCGCGAACCGGCCATCAGGCGACCCATATTGTAGCCGGCGGCGTTTTTCACCACGCGGCCGCCGCCCGAAAACGTCCGCCCAAGACCGTCCACCGCCATAAACCCCAGCACGTAATCGCGCATCGTGCCGTAAGCGTATCGACGCGGGCCGGCCGCGTTCGTCGCCACGGCGTCGCCGACGGTCGCGCGATCGGGATGCGCCACATCGACCGGCAACCATTGCCGTCGCGCCGCCAACGTCTTTTGCAATTCGGCGATCGTAACGCCGGCCTCGACCGTGATCGTCATGTCGTCGGGCGTGTAGTCGATGATTCGATTCGATATTGTCGCCGGAAGTCCGATGCCCGACGTTTCGCCTTTTGTCGCCGCTGTCGGTATCAATTTTCCGGGATTCAACAATCCGACGGGATCGAACGCCTCGCGCACCCGGCGCATCGCATCCAAATCGGCCGTAGCGAATTGGCGATCCATGAGCGCGATCTTCTCGACGCCGACGCCGTGTTCGGCCGTGACGCTGCCGCCGACGGCAATGCACTCCTCCAAAATTTCGCGCCCGGCCGCCAACACGCGATCGACTTGCTCCCGGTCGCGCTCGTCGAACAAAAGGATCGGATGGATGTTGCCGTCGCCGGCGTGGGCGACGTTGACGATGCGGATTTGATATTTTCGGCCGATTTCGGCGGTGCGGCGGATGAGGTGCGGCAACTTGGTTCTCGGCACCACGCCGTCTTGAATCGTGTAGCTCGAACTGAGCCGGCCGGTCGCGCCGACCGCCATTTTGCGGCATTTCCAAAGCAATTCGCGCTGGTCGGCCGACGCCGCTTGAAGCACTTCGACGGCCCCGAATCGCTTGCAAAGCTCGACGATCCGTTCCTGCTGCCGGTCGAGCCCGACCGACGGCCCATCGACTTCGATCACCAGCACCGCGCCGGCGTCGGGCGGAAACCCGAAATGATACGCTTCTTCCACCGCCGCCAAAATTCCCTGGTCCATCAATTCCATCGCGGCGGGAATAATGCCTTCGGCGATGATGTGGCTCACGGCGTTTCCGGCGTCGTCGATCGAACGAAACGTCGCTCGCATCGTTCGATAATCCATTGGATTGGGCGTCAATCGCACCCAAATCTTGGTGATGATGCCGAGCGTGCCCTCGCTTCCGACCAACAGCCCGATGAGGTCGGGCCCGTCATGCGCCTCGACGGGGCCAAGCTGCAAGATCGAGCCGTCGCTCAGCACGACTTCGAGGCCGAGCACGTGATTGATCGTGACGCCGTATTTAAGCGTGTGCGGGCCGCCGGCGTTCGTGGCCACGTTGCCGCCGATCGAGCTGGCGTTTTGGCTCGATGGATCGGGAGCGAAATGATAGCCGGTGCCGGCCAACGCCCGAGCGAGCCGCAGGTTGGCCACGCCCGGCTCGACGGCGGCCATGCGATTGCGGAGATCGACTTCGAGGATTTTGTTCATCCGCGTGAGCATGAGGACGACGCAAAAGCCCTCACCCTGGCTCTCTCCCGGAGTGAGAGGGGACGAGATGGGCAAACATCCGCCGGCGAGACTGGTGCCGGCGCCGCGTGCAACCACCGACGCGCCATGCCGGCTGCAAAGT
>CAZWNM010000460.1:0-3017 GCA_964635765.1 uncultured Planctomycetaceae bacterium
GGACCCACGATGGCGGATTTGCAATCCGCTGCCTTAGCCACTTGGCTACGGCGCCTTAGCAATTGCTATTAAACAACAGCCGAAAAAACGGTCCGTTGTCGGCGAAAACAACACCGAGACTAGATCGGCTGTTCTCTCCGTAACGGTCCAGAGAATCTTATCAAATATTCAGATTGGGAGGAAGGGGGAAGAAGAAATGTTTTTTGGGGGGGAATTGCGAGAAAAACGGTGTTATGGCAACCACTTTTTCGATGGCGGCGGGCATGACCGATATTCGGCCCATTGGGTGTGTTTGATGACTAACAAGCCGTGCAAAGCTGCGGCCACGTTTCTCGATGAATAACCTCCATGCCCTCGCAAGGGTTGGAAGTCGGAATTGCAGCGCGCGTTGAGCGCGGAAACGCCGGGCCATGAACTGCTCGAAAAACCGGCGGAGCTTTTTACGATCGACTTGCCGTACGTTCTCGACTTGCTCTATGGCTGCTGCCGCTACCACTTCGTCAGCAACTCCGCAAGTTGCCGCCGAGCTTTTTCCAATCCAGCCGCGCGGGCGGAGTCGCCTTGGTTGATGCCTTGGGCATGAACGAAACGGATGTCTTCAAGGCCGATGAAGCCGAAGATCGTGCGAATCCACGGCTCTTGAAGGTCGAACGACGCCGCGGGACCGCCGGGCGTGTAATCGCCGCCGCGAGCCGTGATGATCAGCAGCTTTCGATCGCGCACCAAACCCTTCCCATCGGCGCCGAACGTGCGGCCGACCCGGACGATTTGATCGACATACGCCTTGAAGGTCGAGGGCACGCTGAAATTGTGCATCGGCACGCCGAAGACATAACGGTCGGCCGCCAAAAATTCATCGATCAGGCGGTCGGAGATTTGCATGGCCGCCCGGGCGTCGGCCGGATGTTCTTGCGGCGGCGTATAGGCGCCGACCACCCAGGCTTCGGTTACATGCGGCGGCGGATAATGGCCGACGTCGCGATACGTCACCGAATCGCCCGGATGCAGCCGCTTCCACCCCTCGACGAACTCGGCGGTCAGTTGCCGCGAATGCGACCGTTCGCCGCGCGGACTGGCGTCCAAATGAAGAATGCTTGCCATGTTTCACCCCCGTTTTCAATTTTTCCAGTGAGAAACGGCGCGGCGTCACTGCGGCAAAAGCACGTCGGAAAGCATGTATTTCCGCAACGACTTCACCACGCCGACGAAATGCTCGAAATCGACCGGCTTCACCAAATAGCTTTCGACATGGAGATTTTCGGCCGCCAAAATCTTCTGATGCGTGCTGGAACTGGTCAGCACGACAACCGGCACGCCGGCCAATCGCGAGTCGGCCCGAACGTCGGCCAACACTTCGCGGCCGCTTTTTTTGGGCAGATTGAGGTCGAGCAGGATCAAGTCGGGCTGGGGCACGCGGCGATACTTGCCCTGTTTGAGCAGAAACTCCATCGCCTCCTCGCCGTCGCGCACTAAGCTGACGCGGCACGGCACGTCGCCCGCCCGCAATGCTTCAATCGTCATGCCGGCGTCTTCGAGGTCGTCCTCGATCAGCAAAATCTCCATGGGCCGGCCAACGGTGTCGCGTTTCATGATGCTTTCGCCGATCAATTATTGCCGATCAACTAGGGTCGCGCCCCTGGCCGCGTCTCGTCTTGTTTGCCGTCAACGCGGACTCCATCAATATACGCGAGGCCGCCGCGCTCGACTAGTCCCGGCGCCGTGTTGGAAACCAATTGCGTGTGAATGACGTGCGTTTCCGAATAGGGCAACGTCAGCAATTGAGCCAGGCCGTTCTCGGCGGCCAGCGAATCGCCGATCTTGGCCATCGACGCCCCGCCGACCGTGATCCCGCTTCGCCCATTCTCGCGGCATTTCACATTGGCCAGCGTAACGTCTTGAACGCTGTTGAACAGATTGATTCCGTCCACCTGAAACCCTCGAACCGTTAGATCGGCGATGATGACGTGTTCGACGTGGAACAGCGTAATGCCGGTTTGTCGGCCGGCGTAGCTCGGGTTGTAATCGCTCGGCAGCTTGGTCGGTTCGACGCAAAAATAGATTTGTCCGCCGAACGAACACCATTCACGCGGCTTGAGATCGGGCGGCTCTTTGGCGCCAACGGCCACTGCCACGCGCACGGCGGGCCGGCCGTCGAGAAAGAGTTGTTGAAATCCCAAACGGGGCGGACAAAAGCGGAAAACGCCGTTTTGGTAATGCCGCCACGCATCGGCGGGCATCGTTTCGCTGCCGTCGAGCACGGCGCCGCCGCCGCGAATGACAAACGGCTGCTCGGCCGTGCCGCCATGCCGGCTGCCGACCAAGCTGATGCTCTCTCGATAGGGCACGCCGGTATTCGCTAGAATAACCACGTCGCTGCCTTTCGCCATTTGCAGGGCCTTAGCGAGCGTTCGCACCGGGCCGGCGAGGCCCAAAGGGTCTTGAGCTTGCTCGGCAGAGAAATGGTCGTCGCCGGCGACGTTATTGACGAAAATATCGCGGCTCAGGGCCGTCGAGGCCGCAATCCACGGGATCAGGAGCGTTAGAAGCGTAAAAAATGTGCGCACGAGCGTTTTCCCTCGGTTTTCGGAATGCACCCGACAATTCTAGCATACATTGTGGCGCGTGAAGTAACACCACTGCGGAGGGGATGGGCATGGATTGGGGACTGGCGATTGTGGGCGCATACTCCAGCCTCCACCCTCCAGCCTTCCCTAATTCTCATAAGG
Organism: uncultured Planctomycetaceae bacterium; assembly: GCA_964635765.1. Taxonomy (GTDB): domain Bacteria; phylum Planctomycetota; class Planctomycetia; order Pirellulales; family Thermoguttaceae. Next base: position 2,727 of record CAZWNM010000460.1, read on the forward strand.
CCACTTGCGTTCTTTCCACGTCCACGTTTTCGACTCATCGCTCTTGACCAGCCGAAGTGACAGGAAGTTGGCAATGATGTCTTGCACGTGGAACCGAGAGTCGAGCAGCTTGTCGCCTTGCAGGTTGGTATCGAGCTTGCCGAAAAAGAGCGTTTGTTTGGCGAGTTTTTCGTCCTTGTCGTTGGTGACCGGCTCGGGATGCCATTTTTCGAAAAGATTGTAGAGGCGTTTCGCGTCGTCCATTGCCTTGGGGTCTTGCTTGCCGACGAGGAACAAGACGGCGATGTCCGA
>CAZWNM010000461.1:0-3017 GCA_964635765.1 uncultured Planctomycetaceae bacterium
ACCGGACGCTCACCGTCCGCCCGTCACGCGGGGGTGGTGTTCACCGGACGCTCACGATTGTCTTGCCTCGGGATATCGCCGTCAGCGACGAGCTACCCCCCATGTGCAACTGGACGGCGTTGAAATCTTGCGGCTGCTTCTGAAGGATTTGAGCGATCCGGCGATTGACGAAATAGTGAGACGCCCCATGTCCCATTGAACGCCGCAAACGGGCTTGAATCCCACGGCATCGAGGTCGGCGAGACTCGCCAACGCACCGTTCGACGGATCGGTCATTTGTTCGAGCACGAATCAAATGGCAGCCACGCCGCTGGGAAGCGGAGTCTCGACCTTGTGCGTCTGGCCCATGCGGTCGATCCATTGCACCGCGGCCTTGTCCGATCCGACGCGTTCGACGTTGGCCTTGGCCATGACCGTTTCGGCGGGCATATCGAGCAACTGGCATTTGAACGACGAACTGCCCACGTTGGCAACGAGGATTTTCACGATTTAGACTCTCCGAATCTGTGATTGTACCTGTGCGCCGGCGAACGCGATGTTGATAACGCATTCTTCGACGGTCGCCCCGCGCGAATGATCGGTAACGATGCCGTTGATGCCTAGGAAGCACGCGCCGGCAAGCTGGCCGTTGGCCATGAGCATCATCCCCTTGCCCGCTACGTTGCCGGTTTGCAAATCGGGCCAGATCAACACGTTCGCCCGGCCCGCCACTTCGGACGGCCGCTTGACCTTTCTAGCGGCCACACGGGGAGACAGGGCCGTATCGATTTGAAACTCGCCGTCGACGCAAATGTCGGGACGTCTTTGCTTGACCATTTCGACCGCCCGCACGACTCGGTCGACTTCCTCGTGTTTCGCGCTGCCGAGCGTTGAAAACGAGAGCATCGCCACGCGCGGTGTATCGAGTAGGATTACCTTGGCCCTGTCGGCCGTGAGAATGGCGATTTCCGCCAGTTCCTCCGAGGTCGGACGCGGCAAAATCGTGCCGTCGGCGCAGACGAAAACCAGATCGTCGCCCAGAGGCGTATGCTTGAACAACGCGATGGCCAGCGCGGTCATCTTCTTGAAACCCGGCTGCATCCCGAGGATTTTGATGGCCGGGCGCGCCAGATCGGCCGTGGAATAATGCACGCCCGAGCAGATTCCATCGACAACGCCGTGCCGATGCAACATGCAAGAGAAGGAGACCGGCTCGCGCATCAGTTCCCTGATCTGCTGGATGGTCAGATTCTCCTTGGCGCGAAGCTTGGAATATTCTTCGCAGTAGGCGTCGAATTGTCCGCACAGTTCGGGATCGAGAATCTCGATGCCGTCGATATCGAATCCGTGCTGTTGGGCCAATCGTTCAATCGTCGCTCGCGAGCCGGTCAATACGACCCGCAGCCAGTCTTCGCGATGGACGATGCACGCCGCCTCTAAAAATCTTGCGTCCGCTTGCGCGTCGGGAATCGCGATACGCGCATTACGAGCCTTGGCAAGCTCAACGAGATGCCGCACGTAGGGATGTTCGGTTGCGTTCATGGGATTGTAGGGTCCGCCTCGCGGACCACGACAGGGTTTTTACGTCGATCGATTGGTCCGCGAGGCGGACTGTACTACCAGTTCCCCTCTCCCTTTCGGGAGAGGGGAGCCAAACCAATCATCACGACTTGGATGCCTCGGCGACGAACGTCTTGAACTCCTTGATGCTCACCAGACGCCGCTCGCGGAGTGCGAGGTCCTTGATCTTGCTGAGCACAACGTCTTGCTGGTCCGCGTCGAGCGTCTTGCCGATCTCGCGCAGAAAACGCTGGACGCTAAACAGACCGCTCTTCTTGCCCAACGCGAATTGCCAGCCAGGCTGACCCACGAGCTCTGGCTGGATCGACCCGACGAGTGTGGGGTCGCCGTTCTTCTCGGCGTTCTCGAAGAACATGACTCCGATGCCGGATTCGACGATGTACACGTCCCGTCCGACGATCGGGCGGTTCGGCGGCAACGGATGATTGTTGGCCTTTTCGCAGATAAACTTGCTGGCCTTGCAGAACTTCTCGGTCTTAACTCGCGTATTGACGCCGTAAAGACACTTCAAGCTCAGCACAACATCCTCCAGCGGCGTATTGCCCGAGCCTTCGCCGATGCCCGAGACCGACACGTGGGCCACGTCGGCGCCGGCGGCGATGGCCGCCAGTGTGTTGGCCGCGCCCAAGCCGAAGTGCATGTGCATGTGCGCTTCAACTGGGATGCCCTTGAATCGCTGCTTCACCTTCGAGATGATCGAGAAGACTGACTGGGGATGGACGCAACCGAACGTGTCGGCCAGTACGAACGCGTCCATGTGCCCCTCCGTTTTTATCTCGTCGACCACATCGAGTAACACGTCGATCTCGGTCCGCGTGCCGTCGATCGTGAAGAACGAGACGTAGAGTCCCAATTCCTTGGCGGCCAGGGTAGCCTCGATGGCGGCCTTCTTGGCCCATTCTATTGATTTGCCGTAAGCCTTCTCGACGAACAGCGGATTGCAGGCGATTTCGAGGATCGCGCCCTTGCAGCCGGCCTTCTTCGCCATCTCGATGTCCGAAACCATGCATCGGCAGAATGAGAAGATATCGGGCCCGAGATTCATGTCGACAATGGCCTTTACCGCATCCGCGTCTTGCTGCGAGACAGCCGGCATGCCCGCCTCGATGCGGTCCACGCCCAACTCAGCCAGCATCTTCGCGATTTCGACCTTGTCGTCGCGGGTAAAGACCACGCCCGTCTGCTGCTCGCCTTCGCGCAGGGTCACGTCGTGAATCAACACCTTCGGATTGATTTTCATGTCCTTGGTCACTTCAGGATAGAAGTTCCAAGGGCTCACATACCATTGATCGGTACGATACGGCGTCGCTTTCATAACAAACTCCTTGTGGTTGTCAAAAAAATACCAAAATCGGATGCAAAGACATCTTAGGTTTTCTGGTGAAACACGCTATTTTCGATCCTCTGTCACGGGGCGCGTTAAAACCAGCCAGTGCGGGGCGCGTTGATACCAGCCA
>CAZWNM010000462.1:0-3006 GCA_964635765.1 uncultured Planctomycetaceae bacterium
GCCTGGACGGGCCAATCGCTGTACGACATGGCGAACGCCCGCGTGGCTGCGTGCGCCGCCCAAGGCCAGCAGCCGAAAATCACCGAGTTGTTCAGCGACGTGGACGCCCATCGGCTGATGGATGCCTTCGGCACGTTGCGAACGCCGCGTAATCTGTTCAAGTTCCTGTATCGGCTGCTGATGACGCATTGCAACCTGCACACCGACGATCAGCCGGAGTGGCAGATTTCGCGTGCGACGTTCGAATCGACCTTGGCGCTTTGCCAGCGCGACCAAGACGCCTTCGATCGCGGCGTCGGAGCGGGCTGAGGTTTTCGGTTGATGCCGCGTTTCACGTTCCGCCTTTTTTCGACGGCCCCGCCTGCTTCAAGGCGTCAAGCACTTTGGTTTCGGTGAGCAAATCGGGCAGTTTGATTACCTTTTCGTCGGGCTCGGCGGCGGGCCAAATGGCCAGACACGGAATCGAATTGACGCGCAACCGGTTCAGCATTTGCTGAATGTCATCCGATGGCTTCGACCAATCGGCCAGAAGCGGCGTCACTTCGTTGCTTTTGACCAAATTTGCCACGGCGTCGGTTTCAATCGCCCATTTCGAGTTCCACTTGCAGTTCGGACACCAGTTGGCCGTGAAATCGACCATCACGGTTTTGCCCTCGGCGCGGGCTTTCGCCACGGCGGCCGACGAAAACTGCCCCCAGGGAATCTTCAGTTCCACGGTTAACACGGTAAAGGCAAGCCAGCCGAGCAATGCCGCCACGGCCGTGCCGCCCAACCAGCCTGTCAGGCGACGGCTCGGATCGAAGAATTGCGTCCGGCCGATCCACCAACACGCGACCGCGAGCCCAAGCAAAAGCGTCATGGTTGGCACGATGTAACGTTGTTGCAACAAGCTGAACAAATAAACCACGGCGGCCATCGTCAGGAAGCCGACGACTTGCTTGAAGGTTTCCATCCACGCGCCCGGCCGCGGCAGGAATCGAATGGCCGCCGGGAACGCGCCGATCAGCAGATAGGGCGAGGCCATTCCGAGGCCGATCGCCCCGAAAATGCCGTAAATCACGTAGGCCGGCTGGCCCAAGAGCGAGCCGAACACCGGGCCTAAAAAAGGGCCGCTGCACGGAGTGGCTAAAATCGTGGTGAAAACGCCCTTGCTAAACGCTCCGACCGGTCCTTCCTTGGCCTGCAAATCGTTCGCTCGGCCAGAACCGAAGAAGCCGGGGATCGGGATTTCCCAAAGGCCCAGCAGGCTCAACGCCATGACGAAAACCAACGCTGTCAAGGTGATTTTGAACGGGTCGTTCGTGAATTGCTGCCCCCAACTGAGCCGGTGGCCAGCCGCCATGCCGACGCCGTTGGCCAACGCCGCGAGAATCATGAACACGAAAAGCATTCCGAGCGAATACCATACGTTCAGCATGAAAACGCGGCCGCGGCTCTCGCCGGCTTGCTGCACGAACGCGAGAATCTTCAGGCTGATGACCGGCAACACGCACGGCATGACGTTGAGGATCAGTCCGCCCAAGAACGCCAGCGATAATTGCACCAACAAGCTGTTCAGATCGAGCGGCGCCGCCGTAGACGTGTCGCCATCGCCGTGGTTATCGCCGTTGCCCGGTTCCTCCGGAAGCTCGACGCCCATTCCCAAAGCGGCCGTGAACGGCAAATCTTCCGGCATTCGGCACGATTTTGCGTCGCACGCGCCGAACGAGAACACGCCTGGGATTTTTAATGTCGCCGGATTGACGCCCGAGTCGAACACGATCGGCACGAACCACGTGACCGTGCCTTCGTGAGCTTCCAGCTTGTTGCCGTCGGCGTCTTTCGTAATCGTCGGCGCGACCGATGGCCGAAACGTGCCGATCGGCCGGACGCCCTTGGGCCATTTCACGTCGATTTTCGTCGGTGAGGCTCCGGTGCCTTGGGTGATGGAATAAATGTGCCAGCCGTGGTTGATCGTGGCCGTAACAAACAAGCGGCTCGGCTCTTTGGCCGCTTCGCCCGCCAGCGCCGTAAAATTGGCGTTGACCGTGACGACGACCTCGTCAGCCTTTGGGCCATCACTGAAAAGACTTTTTCCGGCGGCGGCCGTTTGGCCCGGGGCAGCCGTTGCCGCCGTCAAAAAAACTACAGACGTTAAAATCGCCGCTCCAAGTGGTAGGTAGGAGATTTTCATAAGTGTAAAAAACGGTTGTCTTTGAGGCGGGCGTATGAAAACGGTCGCATCGGGCCGTTCCATTGCCCTGTACCCATGGATTTTATCCGCCATGGCACATTGTGACAATCCTTTATGATGTAGTTGCGGATTGCAAAGGATGGGGTATATTTAACGGGTCCGCCGGTTCGGCGGCAAAAGCTGCCCATTTCACACAGTTTTCTCATTTTTCCCACTCGAAAGTCGCCCATGATTCGCCGTCTTTTTATAGCGTTGCTTGCCGTCGCGTTCAGTTCGGCCGTTTGCTCGCATGGTTGGGCGGATGAAAAAAATACCGACAAAAAGAAGGATGCCAAGCCGGACGAAGCCAGGTCGGAATCTTCAACGGGCGGCTCGCCGACGCGCGGAAACGACGCCGGCTCGCCCCAGTCGAGGTCGAAACAGCCGCCCTACGCCGAAGTGCTTGCCGGAGCCACGACGATCGAAGGCTTCATCACGCTGCATAAAAAAGAGTCTCGCTTGTTCGCCGAACTTTCGCCCGGCGATCTGAACAAAGATATCATCGTGGCTATCGCCATTTCGCGCGGCATCGGCCAAGGAATGCTCTTGGGTGGCATGACCTGGGACTATGACAACACGTGGGTTTGGCAATTTCGCAAGGTCGACGACCGCATCCAGGTGGTGCGTCGGAACGTTCGATTCCGCGCCATCCACGGCTCGCCTCAAGAACGCGCGGTGGCCCTTTCCTATACCGACAGCATCCTGTTCAGTCTGCCGATCATCACGACGAGCCCGAGCGGCAACTACGTGGTCGATCTGAATCAGATTTTCATGACCGATCTGCCGCAGATATC
>CAZWNM010000463.1:0-2992 GCA_964635765.1 uncultured Planctomycetaceae bacterium
GCAGATCGTGGAACCGCCGCAAATAGGCGAGCGTGCGAGGATATTTTTCCCGCATGACGGATTCGGGAATGCCGGCTCGCGTCGCCGGGTCTTGCGCCAGCAAGATATGCGCCGACGGCACGGCCGCGTAACGCTTCACGTCGCCCCAACGCACGAGCGGATAGAGCAAATCGGACTCGATCGTACATTCGGTCGCCTCAATAGCGTGTTTTCCCTTCGATGCCAAGTTGCGAATGCGCGAAACTTTTTGGGTATTTTCCAAAATTTGCACCCAATAAACGCCGTTCGCTCCGCCGCTGTTCGCGCCGAGATGTGCGGTGTAATCGGCCGGAAGCAAGCAAGCCGCTTGTGGTTTCGCAAGCTCGGTTTTCTTTTCCTCGACCAGCCACGGCGAAGTCGGCCGCGCGGGATCGATCGGACGAGCGAGGCAAGCGACTTTTCCAATCCCCCGCCCCTCGCCCCACTTCCAATACGGCACGGGATACACGGTCGGCAAGCCTTTTTCGAGCACGACCACGCTGGTCCAATTCGCGGCGTCATCGAACGGCCGGATTGCAACCATGTCGTCGACGCGAAGCACTCGGAGCGGCTCGCCGGCCTGGCCCAATTGAAATCGGCGAAAGCCGTCGCCGGCGCCTTTGGTTTGGAACAAGGTTTGGGTAATCACCATGCCGAGCCGGCCGCCGGCGCGCAAGTAGCGATCGGCCGCGGCGTAAAGCATCAGCATGGAGAGGTCTTTCTTGCCGCCGCCGTGCCGGGCTTCGTTGCCGGAAAGCGAGAACAGTCCGTATCGCTCCCAAAGCGGCTTCGTTGCATGCCGATCTTGTTCCGCAAGATTGTCCCACGCGATCCACGGCGGATTGCCGACGACGAAATCGAATTGTTTTTCTTCGGCGTCGAGTGCGTCCGCCTCGCCGCGGTCGAGAATCGAGTCGTGCAAAAACACCGGCGGCGAAAATTGCGCGGCGTTCGGCAGCCGACCGGCCAGCGCAATTGCATAGTTCGCCCTTGCGGTCATCACGGCCAGCGGGTTGAGGTCGAAACCGATGATGGGGGCTGGAGGCTGGAGGCCGGAGGTTGGGGATTGGGGATTGGGGATTGGAAAAGCCGCCTGCGGTTTTGTACTGGCCACTTTTTCGTCCCGCGTCCCCCGTCCCCAGTCTCCAATCCCCTGCCGCCTTAACGCCATCATCAAGAAAGTGCCGGAGCCGCATGCCGGATCGAGCAGCCGTTGGCCGGCGCGGCCCGTGTAGCCGACTTGATCGAGCACGTGTTCGGCAAGCCAGTCGGGCGTGTAATATTCGCCAAGCTGACGCCGCAGCGGACGCGGAAAGAGATTTTGATAAACCGGCTTGAACAAATCGCACTCCTCGCCCTCATCCAGCAGCGACGCGACCGACTGAAACGCGCCGCAGGCTTCTTGCAACCGAACGATCAACCGCCGAACCGAATCCGATAGAGCGACATGCGGCCAAACGAACGGATTTTCATTTTTGTTTTGCTTTCGCGGCATCGCGGGATCGACGCCGGCGTGACCGAAACGCGAGGCGACCGCTTCGACCAGCAGGGCGTAATAGGTTTGCAATGCGAAAAGCAACCGCGTGGCGTCGTCCGGCGCGTCGTACTGTTTGGCCAACTTGGCGAGAAGTTTCGGCAACTGATCGGCGGCTCGGCCGGCCCAGCGGGTCCAAAACGGCGTCCACAGCGACAAGGCCGCGGCGTCGGCGTTTTTCAGGGCGTCGAACAAAATGAAAACGCCTTCCCAAGCGATGGCCGCGCGATCGCCGAACCGCTGCAAGAGCGATTGCGGCGTGAGATGCGTTTCAGCGGCGTTTGTGCCTGGGCGTTCGGCGCGTTTCATGCCCGCCCATTGTCGCTGACGGCCTCCGGAATGGCAAGAAGCAACGGAGATTGAAAATTAGGCGGGTCCTGAAGCATAACGTATCGGCGATTTTCCATTTTTGGAAAACGCGCGACCGCTATCGCTGGACGCCGGAGGTCGAACGCGGCGCCCGCGAAAGCTGCGAATCGTCCACGGTTTTTTGCCAGCCGAACGGAAGCGACGGCCGCAGGGGATTGCCGCCGAATAGGCCGGGCGGAATGTTGACGCCGACGTCGTAAAATTGATACACCACCGAATTGGTTTTGTTCGGCTCCACCATTTTCAACGCGAACGGCGTCATGTCCTTCTTGTTGATAATGAATTGGGCGCTGGAAAAATTCGAGGCGTCTTGCTGAAATCGCGGATACGCCTCGAGTCAATACTGGTCCTGCACGTTCGGCGGCGTCACCAAACGGATAAAATACCGCTGCTTGAGAGCCTTCGCCTCGGAGCCGAACAGAAACGGCAACGGGCTGTTGGCGATCGCCTTGCCTTGCTGGTCCGGCGGCAATTTGTGCTCGATCACTTTCCGCGTCTTGTAGTTATACTCGAAAACCGCCCGGCCGTCGCAAATCCATTTTTCCGCCCGGTCGTCGCCGATCGCATTCAGCACATTTTTTTCCTCGGTAAAGTCGACCGCATACAAACCTTGATCCGGGGCGGCGTAAATCACGCTACCGAGATCGACGAACTTCGGAACGCCCGGCTTGCCGAACACCGCGTCATACGTCCATCGCTTGAACTTGGCGTCGAACTTTTTGATATCCTTGTTCCGGTTTTCCCACATCAACAATACCTGATCGCGCGCCGCCTCTTCTTGCGGCGTCAATGTGACCGGCGGCTCGGGCGGCTGTTGCACGCTCGGTTGCGTCGCGCCGTTTCGCGGCACTAGCTCCGGCGTTCGCGGTTGGATCGGCTGATCCGGCGCGGCCGCCGTGTTGTTCGGAACGCCGTTCGGATTTCCATTGCCCGGCGGATACGCGCCGCCGGCCGGATACGTTTGGGCCAAGGCGGAGACGGCCGCAACAACAAGGCCCAGTAGTGCAAAACCGTGAAGACGTAGAGACATGAATGGTTCCCCCGAGCCGGAAAAAGTCCCGATTTTATCGC
>CAZWNM010000464.1:0-2991 GCA_964635765.1 uncultured Planctomycetaceae bacterium
GCCTCCACCTCCGTCCGCCCGTCACGCGGGGGTGGTGTTCACCGGACGCTCACGATTGCGTAACATTAACATCCTGGATCGTGCGGGTTCTTGCGCCGGTGGCGGTATCGTACCCGTACTGGGCAATCAGCCCGCGTTCGTCCTTTGCCCAAGTGAGACTCCCGTTGATGTCGAAGACTTCGACCTGCGTGGCGGCCGTGCCGGTGCCATTTTCCAAAGTCGAAACGACCGGCAGCGTTGTGGTTCGGGTTTTAATCTGCGTAGTCCCGGTGTACCAGGTGTACGATAGGGACACTGCAACGTCACCAGTGGCGTCCTCATTTATGTACCGCTTCTGCTCGGACGGAACATAGACCGTGATGCTGCCGGAAGTTTGAGACGTGTAGGTGGTTTCGGAAAGGATGATGGCCGTTCCGCTTCCGCCCTGTTTGATTTTTTGGTATCGGACGTATCCGGCGAGATGGCCGGTCGTTCCGTCACCGTATTCGGTCAGTTCGATGAGTCCGGCGGACGCATGGAGCGTGACAGCGCCCGACGCGCTGAAATCGTAGTAGGAATCGTCGTATTCGTCGATGGCGGCCGGCGTGGCATGGAGCACCATGCGGCCGTTGGCGTCGTAACGGCGACACTCGATCCAACTGTTGTCGTCGGCGTCTTGCAAATCGGAGATCAACACCTGCCCGATGTAGTTGGTGTAGACCGTATTGCTGGAGCCGTCGGGCTTGGTTTCAACAGTTTTGGTTTTCCAATTGTTATAGCCGTCCGCGTAGCTGGCGTTGGAGTTCGTCGTAAATGCGAACGTGTAGGTTTGCGTGCCGGCGTCGGTGATTTCCTTGGTGACGCGTTGCGAAGAGTCGCACTCGAAGTAATAATCGGCGTAGGCGGCAACTTGGGCATCGGTAGCCGTAAATGGGTCGGTGATGGCAGCGGCCAAACGTTTGTAGGCTTCCGGTCCGAAGACATATTTCAAGCCGTGAATGAAGCCCGGGTTTGTGGACGAATGTGCCGTGTTCCAATAGCGATAATAATGGACGCGATCGTCAGTCCATCCGCCGCTGCCGTCGGGAATCTGAATGGCTGCAAGTTTCAGGTCGTCATCGCTGCCGTGGCTGTCGTTGGCGGCATAGTATTCATAGCGGACGCGGCGAACGTCCGTCCAAGTCGTCGAACCGCTGGCTTGCCGCCGGAGCGTGACCGATTGAAGCTGCTCGCCACTGGTGTCGGTAAATACGTAATCGAACGATTCGGTGATGCCGGAATAGGTTCGTCGGGCGTTGGTAAGAGAGTAAGAACTATTGTAGGTGAGCGTAATGGTTTCGCTGCCGGGCGAGGTGAACTTCGATAAATTTCCGTAAAGCCCTGACCAATGGCTGAAATTGTAAAAGGTCCACTGTCGGCCATCGGTGTCGGTGAAGTAGAAAAGGTTGTTGGTCATATCCTGGGTGAGAGTTTGCAATGCGCCGTGCCGAGCGACATAAACGCCGCTGGTAAGCACGAAATTGTACGTCTCTCGCGGACTGATTGCCACCTTGATTTCCGATAGATCGCTATTTACTTTAACCAGATTTGCCCATTGACGGATCATCCAGTTGTAGCCGTTGCCGTAGTTGAAATTTGCGGACAGTCGATTGTTATAGACGCGAGTGTGTCCCCAAGCAAAACCAAAGCCCGAGCCGGCGAGATCATCGACAGTCATTTGGATTTCACCATTGTTATATCGAACCGGTTTTGAACTGCTTCCATTTTGACAATCGCAAGAACAGTCGCACGGCGGATCGGTGTCATCCGGCTTCGGGGCGGTTTCGTAAACCTGAAGTTCCATATAGAGATTATAAGAACTCGTGAAGCTATGTGAACCGGTCAACATTGTATTGTCGTTGGAACTCATGCTGCCGGAAGCGTACGTGTTTCCGTTTGTCGGACAATAGACGCGCCATCCCGAATTTGCGCCATTAGCACGCGCGATACCATGCGTATCGAAGTATGGACTTAAATTCTCGCCCGTGTAACCTGAATTCGTCGTAAAGCTATAAATCGTATACCATTGACTCATGGCGGTAGTCCGTAAATATTGAATGTGAAATTGATGAATTGCAGTGACGTTGACTAACTGGCAGAAGTAGTGGAAGTGGCAGCAACGCGAGTGACTCCATTGGTGACGGCCTCAAGTGTGTAGCTGCCGTGTTGCAACTGACGGTCTTCAAAATCGTCGTCGCCTTGTTGGGCAAAAACAATTTGATCGCCATTGATCGACGATTTGTAGACGCTATCGGGCGTCCGGACCTCAAATGTCTCAGTTGTATCGATCTTGTACAAAAGCGTTTGCTCGTTTTCATCGGTTGCAACGCCGGTGATAAGCAGGCTGTCAAGATCGTCCGCGCGATAGGTAACTCGCAAAATGCGAGACAACGGACATTCGAGCAAAAACTGCTCATTGGTATCGCGGCGAGTCAATTCGAGGCGATTAGAGCTGCTAAAGCACACATAACGCTGACTGAGGAAGCCAGCCCAAGTTTCTCGATTGTCGAATGGTTCGGCCGCCGAAAGCGAGTCCCACGCCGCGCCCGACATTGGGTAGAGCTTGTAATCAAAGCATTGTTGCGTCGGCACGCCGCCGATAAACGAAATGTGCAGTCCGTCGGCATCACGATAAAACGCCGGACTGCACTCGACAGCGCCCGCCGCCAGTCCGGTCGCAATTTGTTGCGGCTGTTGCCGATCGCTCCAAGAACAATGGAAGAGTTTCCAGGGCTGATAAGAAATAGTCCGCGAACGAGGCAGGTCTTTGAAGCGTTCGGCCATTTACGGATCGCGTGCCATGCGTGCCCAAATGGTTCCGCCCGACTGAAACTCGACGTTCGTCGCGGCGTCGGAACGACAAAACATCATGTCGGTTCCGTCGAAAAATGGCATGTGACTCTTAAACTGAGCGTTTTTGTTCGGCGACAACTACTCTTTCCCTTGAGCGACAATTAGAATTCCCTTCAAGAA
>CAZWNM010000465.1:0-2987 GCA_964635765.1 uncultured Planctomycetaceae bacterium
CGGCGTATTTCGCCAGCGGTTCGAATTCGGCGCGGTCCATGAGCCGATCGCCCTTGCCCAATTTTTCCAAACCGTCGAGCGACGAACCGACGTACGCGAGAAGGTAGTCGTCTCGAATGCCCAGGGCGATAACCAGCTTGGTTTTTTCCACTTGCTCCATGACTTTTTTGGCGTCGCCGTCTTTGAGTTCCGCGCGTTCAAGTTTTTCCGAAACTTCTTTCCACGGAACCATGGCGCCGTCGAGCGCGAGCACGAGATATTCGTGGTCGCCGACCTTGGTTTTCTTGAAGCGTCCTTGCATTTTTTCGTTCATGCCCAAAACGGTATTGACGATCATTTCGAGCTTGATGAGTTCTTCCTTGGCCAAATCAGTCTTCTTCAGCTTGAAGCCCACGATCAACGTGGGCACGTTGATCCGTTTGACGTCATCGGCCAAGACCGAGAGCGCCGCGCCGGTTTGCATTTGGTCGGCGTTTAGTGGATGGCCTGCGGCGAGCGCCAGCACGGGAGCGTAGGCACGGGCGTCGTTTGCCTCATTGATAAGCCCCAGGAAATCGGCACAACCGTTATCGCCGTAAACGAAAATCTCATCCGAGGCCATGACGGCCGCCAGATCGATCAACTTCTGAATTTCAGGATTTTTGAGTGCGGTTTGGACTTGCGACGGACCGCTGCCTGGAACGGTCTTTTGCGCCTCATACTGGGCAAAAGCCATTTGCGCCAACGGCGTTTTCAAAAGCGTCGCCCAGCCTTTGCTGTTTTTGACGGCCTCGACCTGCTCCCGGTTGCGAAGCATGGTCATATAGAAAGAGGCGTCGGCCGGAATGAGTTTCAGCGAGGAATCGATCTTATCGAGATCGCCTGCCCTCGTGGAACTTGGGGCAGACCAGCCGATGGTCGCCAATACGGCCGCCAATAACGAAAGCCGAACCCAACGATTGTTTTCATGACGAGCGATCATGTGAAAACTCCTTGGAACGTTGTGTGCGATACGCTGGAAAAACGGCTCCGATACATTCAGAGGCCGCCTCGGGGGTATTCTAGCAGGTTAGATGCGGGGGATGCAAGCAGGGGGCAGCCGTGAAACAGGGCAGATCAATGGCGTAACTGAGCTTTTGCAAAACTTCAGCGTTTTTGCCATGGATTACGCTTCCTGCCTTGATTTCCATAACCCAACGCAAGTGCTATTGCGACACCGGTCGTTCTAGCTATTCTCCAAACGAATCCGGCAAAATCCGTGCAATCCATCCGGCTGGCCTGCCGATACGTGGTATGTGTATCCGTGGTTGCATTCCGCGCGGCCGAAGAAAAACTGCTCGGCCGGGGGGTGCGATGCAACGGGGGACCACGTTTTTCAGGAGCCTGGCAATATGCAGATCAAGGTTTACATTCCTAAGGTGATTGAAGTTCCGAGCGAGTATTTGCCGGCACTGGCGAAGCGTGCGGCCGATAGCTTGGGCGAGCGTTCCCACGACGTTTCGGCCACCCGGGGCCATTTGGTGCGGCAGGCCGTGCAAGACGGGCTGCTCCGCGAGTTCGATACGCTCATCGGCGAGGACGGCACGGTCGATATCGTATGCGATCCTGGCACGGAGATCCCGTTGGAATTCGAGCATCGCACCTTGAGTCTTGCGGAATTGCTCGATGCGCTGCAATACAGCCACAATCTGACCGACGTGGCGGCCTCGGCCGATGCCGCGTAGGGGACAGTCGAAAAAAATAGCGGCTCGTGGTTCGTGGTCAGCGGCTATCGAAGAACTGGAGTGTCAGAAAATCCATTTCATTCGGTAAGATTCTTTTGGGAAAAATCGCCTTTAAGCGTCTTGTGTTTTCGCGGTTTGGCACGAGAAGTTTTGCGATTTCTCAATCGGGAAAGCGGATGCGCAATGGTCCAGCGCACCGGCCGAAGAATGCCGATGGTGAAAATCAAATTCGACGGAAACTGCCCCAGTATCGCCATGCTAAAGCATAGCTTTTTTGGCGAGGGTTTAGGAATTGGACCGTCGCTTGCGGTTTTTTCCCAGCGTCCAATCGCCGGCGTCCCATCCGTTACTCGCCGTACGCGATACTCGCCACTTTCGGCTCTACCAGCCGGAAAAAATCGGCGTAGGCCATGCGAATCAGCTCGGTGTGGGTGCCGGCGTTGAAGACGATTTCCTCGTCATTGGCAAGCAATTTCGAGGCGTAAACGTCGAGTCCATAGAGATTGCCGAACGGCGGCATGGCGCCGACTTCGCAGCCTGGAAACATATCGCCAAACGCCTGCTCGTTCGCAAGCAACACGTTTTCGGCGCCGGAAACCTCGCGAAGCTGGTCGAAGCCGATTTTGCGGGAAGCCGGCAGCACGACCATCGCCATGACGCCGTCAAGCGTGACCATCACCGTTTTCGCCAACTCCTTGCCGCGAACGTGCGCCGATGCCGCAATCTCCTGGGCGGTGTAGCTCGGCGAGTGAGTGATCGTGACGTATTTAACCGCTTGACTGTCGAGGAACTCTTTCAGTTTTTTGACCGGCATGACAAAGACTCCTTGCAGACATGGCCCCTGCCAGCCACCGGACGTTTTCGAGACGCGCGACCGAAAAACGCGTCCCAGCTATCCTTTATTATAGGCCGCATGGCTTCTATCGCTTCGATTTTTTGCGAATTTTCCGCAACAAGAGCGCAATGGCACAAAATAAAACGCCAACGACGAGAAAATGGAAAGGAAATCTCACGCCACGGCACAACGACGCGAAGAACGCCGATCAACCGTTGGTTTTGGAGTACAAGAGCCCAATAGTATGAAAACATCCTTTGGAAGAGAAATTCTTGGCCCGTGCAAACGCGAAATGGGCAAAACAACAAAGATGGGGGAGATGGTTCCATCGAAAAATTGCCGTTCAGCGGTTTCCTATTGCGCCTTTGCGCGAGATTTATTGAGGCTGGTGGGTTCCATTTGAATTGACGTCCTCGCCGTTTTCCGTCTTGACGCCAATCGCAATTCCT
>CAZWNM010000466.1:0-2984 GCA_964635765.1 uncultured Planctomycetaceae bacterium
GTTGCCGGAAAGCACTTGATCGAGGTCTTCCTGCGTGAATTCGACGGGAATCGGAGCATGGGCCAAAAATGCTTCCGTTCGCGGCACCGCTGTCGCCACTTCGATCGTCGGATACAATTCCACGCCAGGCCGGCCCGGCAAGCTCCCCAACTTCAGGCGATAGATTTCGCCTTGCGGGAAGTCATATCGGGCAGGGCAAGTCAGCGGCGCCGAATCGAACGCGCCCGGCGCGCTGACATCCCACACAATTGTCGAACCTTCCGGTCCGGCAAACGCAATCTGCGAAGCGGCGGGCGCCATCGCCTCGCCTTGCCCATAATACTGAGCAGGAATAACGCCGGGGCCGGGGCCGTCGACGCCGGGGCCCATGTGGGCAGCCAACGCTGCCCTCGGACCACAGTTTTCGTGCGACGTCGTGCAACCAGCCATCGCCACGCACACAACAATCAAAGGCACAACAAAAGACCTCATGGTGTCCCCCCTAATAAGGCAGCCGAGGCCGCACTCCAATGGTTTGAGGCTCAGGAGCCGGGATTTTTAGGGTTCAGGACGCGGGGTTCAGAGTTCAGGAATGAATCATCATTGCCGCCTCCGACGCCGCGTCCTTCATCCTTTGTCGATCCCAGCCTCCGTTCCTTCGTATTTTGAATTACCAGGCGTCTTGTACGGAAATATCCGTTTTCTAAAGAAAAAACACCTGCCTGAGGTCTATTGGTCGGCCTGATACAACACGATTCTTTGGAAAATCCGGCAAGACTGTCAAAAAACGAAAAAGTTGTGCTACTATTCTCAAATTGCCGTCGATACCAAGATTGCCACGGAAACCACCACACTGACTTATTTGATACCACTCAACAGTGCTATATCTATGAACATGCAACGATGTGATTTTTAGAATGTATGGGGGGGCGTAAAGTACGTCGAATTTGACGATTACGAAAATAATTCTGGAAAAATGGATAAAATGCTTGCAATTTTTTCTGGGTTTGGCTACCATAAAGTCGTCGGGAACCTGTGTGGGGTTCTTTTTCTCTATTCCGCATCCATTTTAAACACTCTATTTTGCTAGGAGGCAGCGATCGTGACAATGCGACATCAGCGGCTTACGCCGGCACATGCCAGGCGAGCCTGCGGCGTATTGGCGCCTGTTGTGGCAATATTTTTATGCATGGTCGCCTCGCCGGCTCGCAGCGATACGATCAGCAGCTACGGTCCTTGGCAATGGAACGGTTTCACGCGGACAATGCCGTCTTCTTCGAGTGACGCGCCTTCTTTCTCATCTTTTTTCTCATCTTCCGCGTCTTCGCCTTCGCTGACAAGCACCACCAGCGGAGCGAGTCTATCGGGCACCGTCTACTACGATGTCAACGGCGACGGCATTCGAGAAAGCACCGATTGGGCCATCCGTTACGCCGAGGTTTCTCTATCGCTTGCCGGCAGCACGGTTACTTCAACTTACACGACCGGAAAAGACGGCACCTACACCTTCGCTGGCTTGGCTGCCGGCGATTATACGCTCACCTTGCTCACTACGAGCAATTCGGGCGGCACCACCAGCGCGGGCACCGGCGCGGCGAATACGGCTGTTGACCCCATAGTGACGGGAGCATCCGCAATTTCGAACATCGAACTCGTCGTCACCTCGAATGCCGTCAATTTCGATTTCGCGCAAGACGCCTATCCCATCTCGTTGATCTCCAAACGGTTGCTGATGGGCAACAACCCTGGAATCGAAAACACCGTGACTGCGGTGCCAGAGCCGAATACGTTGGCATTGCTCGCCGTTGCCGGCTTGTCGCTGGTCGGCTTTGCACGTTGGCGCCGGTTGCGCAATCTGAGACCAACGACATGAATCGGGATCGAGAAGGCAAGCGGCAAGTGATTGCCGAGGGCCGTTTCGCTCGGCTTGTCGCCCAAGATGGCTGGGAATGGATCGAACGGGTCAACGCGTCGGGCGCAGCCGTCATCGCAGCCGTCACCACCGACAATCAGCTTGTGCTGGTCGAGCAATATCGCATTCCCTTGGGCCGCCGCGTCATCGAGTTGCCCGCCGGATTGGTCGGCGATGACGCCGGCGGCGCGCAGGAAGCAGCCGCGGAGGCCGCCAAGCGGGAACTGTTCGAGGAAACCGGGTATCAAGCCGCACATTGGGAATATCTGGCCGAGGGGCCAAGTTCCGCCGGATTGGCCGCGGAGGTTTACGCCTTGTTTCTTGCAACCGGCGCAAAACGGGTCGGGCCGGGCGGCGGTGACGATTCTGAAGACATCCACGTCCATGTCGTGCCAATCCAAGAGGCCGACGCTTGGCTGGAAGCAAAACGCTGCGAGGGCATCATGGTCGATCCGAAAGTTTACGCCGGCCTCTATTTCGCCGGCGGCCGTCGATAGATCAGCTTGTCGCCTGAAATTTCGACGACGGGTCAACATTGGAGTCGATGGCGCACGGCGACGTTTTTGCGGCGTCGGCGATATTGTCGGCCGTTTGCACTCGATTGCGGCCGGTATCCTTGGCTCGATAAAGCGCTTCGTCGGCTCGACGCATCAAGATTTCGAGCGACGCGGCGCCTTTCGTGTCGGCCACGCCGAAACTGGCCGTGACCGATACCGTTTCCATTTCATCGTGTACGGCGATGCACGTTTTGGCGATTTCCCGCCGGCAACGTTCCGCCAAATGAACGGCGGCGTCGGTGTTTTCATCGGGCACGACGATGGCGAACTCCTCACCGCCGAATCGAGCCGGCAGATCGGTCTCACGGCATTGATCGGCAATAGCGCCGGCCACTTTCTGCAGCAGATGGTCGCCCAGATGATGTCCGTACCGATCGTTGACTTGCTTGAAGTGGTCGATGTCGGCCATGATGAACGACAATCGGCCGCCGTGCCGCTCGATGCGCGCCCATTCCGACTGCAATCGTTCCATCAGCGCGCGTCGATTGGGCAAGCCGGTCAGCGGATCGATGTGGGCGTGCTCGAACAGCATATCC
>CAZWNM010000467.1:0-2975 GCA_964635765.1 uncultured Planctomycetaceae bacterium
GATCCGTTCGCGGGCGATTCCATCGATGAGGACTTTCTTCGGAAGCATTTCGACGTCGTTAAAATATTCAAGAACCACTACGTCGCCGATCTCAGCCGTCCCCTCGACGATTCGGTCAACCGCCATCACCGTTATTACGCCCGTCGCTCCCTTCGAGACATGGAGGTCGAGGTCTGCCTTGAGCCCATCAAGTATCTTGCGGAGTGGACGCGACTTTACGATTGTCTTGTCGAACGGCATCAAATTCAAGGGATGCGGGCGTTTTCCGAGGAGTCCTTTCGAAAACAGTTGACAACCCCCGGCATGATTCTTTTCGTCGGCAAACGACAAGGCGAGGTGATCAGCGCCCATCTCGTGACCCGGCACGACGCCGTCGCGTATTCGCATCTAGCGGCTTCCACGCCCGAGGGTTATCAAAACTCCGCCGCTTACGGAGTCTATTGGAAGACCATGGAGTATCTGGCGAGCCAGGGGGTGCATTGGTTCAATATCGGCGCCGCGGCGGGCGTTGCCACCAGCTCCACGTACGACACGGGGCTGGGCAGTTTCAAACACGGCTGGACAACCATGTCTCGCCCGGTCTATTTTTGCGGCAAAGTGTTTGATGCCCTGCGTTATGCAGCCATTTGCCGCGAGTGCCGCGTCGGCCCTACGGATTATTTTCCCGCATACAGAAAAAACGAATTCGACTCGGATGACCCGCCTGCCAAGCGTGAGGAAGAGGCGAGTTCTTCATCAGGGAACATAAGGAACATCATAGGCCGTGTGGTGCGCGAAAAACGGCGATTGGTGATTTGGGGCGCAGCGGACCACGCACTGGTCGTGGCCAGCGCCGTGCGCGCTTGGAAGGAATATACCGTCGTCGGTTTTATCGACAGCATTAATCCCGAACGGCGCGGCGAAAGTTTCGGCGGCAGCACGATTCTCGGAGGACGCGAAGTTTTGGAGGATTTGCGGCGGGACGGCGTTTATCACGTGACGTTCGGCTTCGGCAGTTGCAGCGGAAGGTTGAGCGTCGGCGATTTTTTGCTCAAGGAAGGTTTTGAGGTGCCGGTGATCATTCACCCCGATGCGATCGTCGCCCCGGAAGCGACTTTCGATGTTGGAACATTTTTCGGGCCGGCGTCGAGCGTCAGCATCGAGTGCCGTATCGGACGCTTTGTGATCATCAACGACGGGGCTGTCATCTGTCACCACGCACAGTTGGGAGACGGCGTGCATATTTGTCCCGGCGTCGTCCTGGCGGGACGAGTGAACGTCGGACGCGGCACTTGGGTCGGAATCAGCGCTTGCGTCCGCGATCATATTTCGATCGGGGCGGACAGCTATATCGGCACGGGTTCCGTCGTGGTGAAAGACATTCCCGACGGCGTCCTCGCCTACGGCAACCCGGCGAGGGTTATTCGAAAAATTACGGAACCGTTCTGAATCATCCCATGCAAAAAGCCCGTTTTAGAAACCAGAGGGCGCTATGAATCCAGAAAGCAAGAAACCCATCGATTGTTCCATCGTCATCCCGGTCTATTTCAACGAAGGAAGCCTCGTGCCCACGCTGGAGACGATCGAGCGCGAGGTGATCGCCCAAAATCCGGAACTTGCATTCGAGATGATTTTCGTCGACGACGGATCGGGCGACGGGTCGCTCGACGTATTGCGGGAACTTCAGCGGCAAAAGCCGCACTTGGTCCGCGTGGTCAAGCTGACTCGCAACTTCGGACAAGTCAACGCGCTGCTGGCCGGTTTTTCGATCACGCGCGGCAAGTGCGTCATCCCGATTTCCGCCGATCTGCAAGACCCGCCGCAGTTGATGAACGACATGTTGCAGGCGTTCTTCAAGGAAGGTTACGAGGTTGTCATCTGCCAGCGCGCCGGGCGCGACGAATCGTGGTATCGCGTGTTGACGTCGCGATTTTTCTACTGGCTCATGCGCCGCCTCTGCTTTCAAAACATGCCGCTGGGCGGTTTCGACTACGTGTTGCTCGGACGTCGCTCGATCGACTTGATGGTGCGAAGCCGAGAGGCTCATCCCTTCTTCCAAGGGCAAGTCCTTTGGCCGGGCTTCAAAACCAAGTTTTTGGAATACCATCGTCGGGAACGCTTGACCGGAACGTCGCGATGGACTTTTTGGATGAAAATTACTGCTTTGTTGGACGGCGTGATCGCGTATTCGTATTTTCCGATCCGCTGCATGTCGGTCATCGGAATCGTGGTGGCGCTGTTGGGATTTCTGTATGCGGCCATCGTGTTCGGCGCCCGATTGTTCGGCGGCATTCCCATCCAAGGCTGGGCGCCTTTGATGATCGTGATTCTCGTGCTCGGCGGCCTTCAACTGGTGACGATCGGCGTCGTCGGCGAGTATCTTTGGCGAGTGTTGGCGCAGGCGCGCGGCCGAGAACTTTTCATTATCGACGCCATCTACAGCGGCGTGCCTGACGCAAACGAGAATTTAAACTGCAATTAACTGACGATATTCCGGAGGTTGTGAAAATGTCTGATCCGCTTGTCCAAACGAATAGTCCGCTTTACCCGGTTCTTTCGCCGCGAAGAATATGGCTTCTGGCGATCATGGCGGTCGTGCCGTTGGTGGTGCAATTGGTCACTCCCATGTCCGGCGACCTTCGCGACATCTACGGCAATGCCTTCCTTAGCAGCCAAGTCGGGTCATTTCCCGGAAACATTTCGCATTTTCTCTGCTTCCGCGGCTTCGGCTACAAGTGCCTGATCTATGGACTGTATCGTACCGCGGAATTAGTAGTCGATAGCCGATCGATATTCACTTTTGAGTTGATTACGCGCGGCATTTACTATAGCGGTTATGTACTCCTAAGCGTCTGGTTTTTTTGGCTGCTTCGAGGACGGCTCGCCGCTTTCGGGCTGCACTGGCTTGAAGCGATGTTCCTGTTTCTCGTCGGAATCCTGGCGACTTCGCACCACTTCCATCAGCAGCCCGAGGAACTCGCAATGTTGCTGACCGT
>CAZWNM010000468.1:0-2965 GCA_964635765.1 uncultured Planctomycetaceae bacterium
TCGGGTTGACGTACATCTTCGGGATTGGCCGACGGAACGCGACGAAGATCGTCGTGGGCAAGCCGAAACAGCCGCGTTGGAAGGAGATGTTTCGCGGCTCGCTGGTGTATGAACTCGCGCGAAAATGCGGCGATATCGACGTTTACGTCATCAGCGGCGATCCGCAGCCCGCCGTCGCGCCGGTTGTGTCGCCGCACCTATTGCACGGCTCGCGCGTCGGCTATTTGTGGGCGATCCTGGTCGTGCTCCTTTGCACCGGAGTAGGCGGCGCACTGTCGATGTTAAAATTAGAGCCGACGAATTTGGCGATGATCTATTTGGCGGGCGTGGTTGCCGTGGCGCTTCGGCTGGGGCGCGGCCCGTCGATTCTTACGGCGGTTTTAAGTATCGCCGCATTCGATTTTTGTTTTGTCCCGCCGCATTGGCGGTTCGCCGTTGACGATACGCAATATCTCCTGACGTTTTTGGTGATGCTTTTGACGGCCTTTGTCATCAGCACGCTGACGGCGCGGGTGCAATTTCAAGCGGAATCGGCGCGGCGGCGCGAGCGGCGCACCGCGGCGCTCTACGCGATGAGCCGCGAGTTGGCGGCCACGCCGAGCCGCGAGCAAATTGCACGGATCGCCGCCCGGCACGTCATGGCGGCGTCCGACGTTCGCGCGGTCGTGTTGTTGCCGGATCAAAATCGACAATTGACGCCTTCGGGAGCCGATGATCCGGGCTTTGCGTTGAGCGTTCACGAGGCGGCCGTCGCTAAGTGGGTGTTGGAACACGGACAAACGGCCGGTCGCGGCACCGCCACGCTTCCAGGCTCGGAAGGCGTCTATTTTCCGCTGTCCACCTCGCGCGGCGCGGTCGGCGTGCTCGGCGCGATCCCTTCGTCCGCCGCGAAAATCGTCGATACTGAACAAGTGCATCTCCTCGAAGCGTTCGCCGGCCTGATTGCAATCGCCTTGGAGCGGGCCGATCTCGAATTGCAAGCCGATCAGATTCGCCTCGACATCGAAACGGAACGATTGCGAAGTGCGCTGCTCAGCGCGGTGTCGCACGACCTGCGCACGCCGCTTTCGGTCATCACCGGCGCGAGCAGCACGCTGCTGGAAAGCGACCGGCCGCTGGAGGCCGAAGTGCGGCATGAATTGGCTGCTTCGATCTTGGAGGAATCGGAACGGCTCAATCGGCTCGTGGCGAATCTTTTGGATATGACTCGTTTGCAGGCCGGGGCGCTGAACGTGCGAAAGGAGTGGCAGCCGATCGAGGAAGTGATCGGGGCCTCGCTCGGGCGGCTTTCCCGGCAATTGAAGGATCATCCCGTGGCGACGCACATCGCCGCCGATTTGCCGTTCGCGCCGCTCGACGATTTGCTCATTCAACAAGTGTTGGTGAATCTGCTGGAAAACGTCGCCCGCCACACGCCCGCCGGCACGCCGATCGAAATAGCCGCCCGTCACGAGGGCGATTCGATCGTGGTCGAGGTGGCCGACCGTGGCCCCGGCCTCCCGCCCGGTGATCCGAACCGGTTGTTCGAGAAGTTTTACACGGGCAAAGGTGACGCGGCCCAATTGCGCGAACCGCCGGGCGAGACGTTCGGGCAAATCGCCCCCGTTTCTTTTTCCAGGGGCGCCGGCCTGGGCTTGGCGATCTGCCGCGGCATCGTGCAATTGCATGGCGGCAAAATTCAAGCCGAAAATCGGCCCGACGGCGGCGCGGTTTTTTCGTTTTCGCTGCCGTTGGAAGGAAAACCGCCGGATGTGGATGATGCCGGTCAATGACCGAACCGCTACGGCACGTCTTGCGTCGTGTCGATTTTTTCGACATTCGTGTCGCATAAAGCGTCACGACAGGTTGTTTTGCACGAATCGATGGAGTGCAAAAACAGCGCCATGCAAAGCGGTTTTGTCGATATTGCCGCAATGGCGATGGATCGGCATGTAATTTGCTGCCAACGGAGAGGAGATTTTTTTCGGTTTTGGAATAGGCCCTATTGACGGTCAGAATAGTAATGCAACAAGGCCGACCGACGGGAGGCCGGTTTTGCGGGAAAACACCGCGAGCTGTTGCATTACTTAACTGAAGATCAATAAACGATTGTCGAATCGGCATGGCAGCACGTCGCGTTCATGGTTTTACCTTGGTGGAGCTTTTGGTGGTCATCACGATCATCGGCGTCTTGATTGCGCTGTTGTTGCCGGCGGTGCAGGCGGCACGCGAGGCGGCGCGTCAGTTGCAATGCCAAAATAACCTGAAGCAACTGGGGTTGGCGTGCCTCAACTATGAAAGCACCCAAAGCACGATGCCGCTGCTGTATGCGTCGTCCAACCAATTGGGATGGATCACGGAAATACTTCCCTTTTTCGAGCAGGACAGTATTTACAACCGATATGACATGACCCAGCCGTGGTTCGATGCCGCGAACGCCGCCGTGTGCAAGCAACGAATTCCCACGTTGGAATGCCCGTCGAGTTCGCTTCCGCACGTCTACACAGGCACGGATTCCGCCTTTGCCGGCCAGAGTCCAAACGCCATGACGACGTTCACGGTCGCCGTCACCGACTATTTCGCCATTTCCGGCGCGGGGACCACCACGACGGCAAAAGCTCCCAGCACGATTCCGTCGGGCTATTTTTACGTCTACCCCAGCGCCTCGACCACGACGGACCTCGCTGGCATGTTCGGCGCGCAAAAAAGCACCAATGTGGTCTGCCACCGGCTCGCGGAAGTGACCGACGGGCTGTCGAACACCGTCATGATCGGCGAGATGTCGGGGCGGCCTTGGCTGTATCTTTCGCCCGGAAAACAAATTGCCGCCGCCAACTTTCCATCCTACGTTTCCACCAGTTCCATTGACGCCGCGAACAATTACGCCTTGATTTACGGGATGGGAGCTTGGGCTCACAACAATAATTTTGCGATGGGAACGTGGAGCCGCGACGGAACGATGCAGGGCGGCGACAGCGCCGTCAAT
>CAZWNM010000469.1:0-2965 GCA_964635765.1 uncultured Planctomycetaceae bacterium
GCTTGCTTGGTATTCGGAACGAAGCGGCTCAGCAGCCAGAGGATTTGAAGCCGAGTTTGAATGGGCAATGCAGGCTATTCAGAAAACGCCGCGTCGCTACCCATTGCTAGACGGCATCCATCGATTTTGTCCCATGTGACGATATCCGTTTCAGGTAATCTATGAAGAAACCGCGAACGAAATCGTGATCGTTGCCGTGGCTCATGCCAAAAGAAACCAGGGTTATTGGATGGAGCGATAACGTGTCATCCAACATGCCTACGGCAAGCGTGGGCATGGCATCCACGCTATTCATTCCACTCCGCACGCCCGTATTTCTCGGCCACAAGCTCGTAAGTTCGGCGCTCGGGCCAGGAATCGCAGGGCTCGCGGGCGGCGAACGCTGCGAGGATCGCACGGCGAAGGGCGTCGGCCGAGAGCGGCAAATTGGCGACGAAACTTTCGTGCGGACGGCCGCCGCGATAGTCGGGCATGCGAGGCGGCATCGCCAAATAACGCTCGATCATTTCGAGCGGAAAATCGTAGAGAAGCGTGCCGTGATATAAAAAGCCGCGCCGCCGGCATCGAACGCTGTTGCCTGAAAACTTTCGGGCGACATTCGCCGCATCGATCATCACGAGATCGCTCGTGCCGTGATGGGCAATGCATGGCACGAGCGCGCCGATGGCGCCGGCCACCTTGCCCAACACCCAACGATGGGCCTGGTCGATCGCGCGCAATTGCGGCCGATGCTCATAGCTGATCGTCACGGCGTACATCAAGCAGCCCGGCCCGGCGACAATGGCCGCGCCGCCGCTGCACCGCCGCAATACCGGCACGCCGGCCGCCCGGCAGGCGTCGAGATGCACCTCGATCTCCGGCCGCGACGACCGCCCCAACACGACCGTTGGACGGGCCGGCTCCCACAGCCGAAGCGTTTCCGGCGGCATCGGCGCATCGCTGTTTTCAAGCTCATCGAGCAGCGCGTCGTCGAGGGCCAAGTTTTCGGCGGCGGTCGGAAGCGTGAGATCGAGGTATCGCATGGCGCCTATCATTGTTGCGAATCCACGGTTTGAGTGGAAGGGGAATGAGGTGTGATTGCGACGGTTGCGCAAACTTTAACGGCAAGCATTTTGCGTTGCGGAAAGCCGGCAAAATGGGCGAAATTTCCGCGTCGGCAGGCATGCAAAAAAACTTGAGAAAATTTCATCCAACGTAACTTGCCTTACGTATTATACTTAGGATCGAATCGTCGAAAAATCACGAAAAACACCATTTGCGGTTTCACGAATTATAAGGCACACTCATTAGGAGCGTTGTATCGTGTGAAAACGGAACCGGCGCATTCCCGCTAAATCGGGCTGTGAGGTTCCGCACGGTTCGGCGTCTATGACCTATGGTTGTGGTAGCCGCCTCGGGTGTTTGGCCTGCGGCGGGTTTTCTCGTTTGGGAGACATGCCATGAATAACGTGAATCAATGGATTCGCCGAATCGGCGTCGCGTCGCTTTTCGTTGCGGTCGTGCCTGTCGCGGCTCAAGTCGCCGGTCAAACCTATCGCATCGAATATCGCACCGTTTGCGAACAGCGGCAAGCGACCGCCTATCGCGTCGAATATGAAACCGTTTGCGATGAGCGGCAAGTGACCAGCTACAAGCCGGTCTACGAAACGGCGGTTCGAGAACACCGCTACACCGTGCAGAAGCCGGTTGTGGAAACTTCCGAGCGGGAAGAGGTTTACACCGTTCAGCGTCCGGTCACGGAAACCTCCGAGCGCGAGGAGTATTACACGGTGATGAAGCCGGTGGTTGAAACCGCCTATCGCACCGAATGTCACACGGTGATGCAGCCGGTCGTGACGAATCAAACCCGCTACGTCGATCAAGGCTGTTTCTCGGAGCAAACGACGTTCAGGCCCGACGCCCCCTCGACCCGGCTGACGTGGCAATCGAGCGGGTGCTTCGTCGATCCGGTGACGGGCCAAACCTCGTATCGAAACGCCGGCCTGTATTGGGCCCAAGCACCCTCGACCACGGGCAAGTATCAGGTGCAAAAAGTGTGGCATCCGAACGTCGTGGCGCAAACGGTGCAGCAAACGACCTTGGTGCCGCAAACCGTGACCACGCAGGTGCCGATGCAAGTTTGCAAGTACGTGCCGGAGCAGATGGTGCGCAAGGTGCCGGTGCAGGTTTGCCGCATGGTGACCGAGCAGCACGTGCGAAAAGTGCCGGTGACGACGTACAAGACCGTCTGTGAGGAGCGCGTCGAGCAGGTGCCGTATCAGGTTTGCCGGATGGTGGCCGAGCAGCAGACGATTCGCGTGCCGCGAACGGTGGAGAAGCGCGTTCCGGTGACGTACACGTACAACGTTTCGCACGTGGAATGCTATCGGGTGCCGTTGGATGCGTGCGGCAATCCGATCGAGACGGCGTCGCCGGCAGCGTCTTCCCCAACGCCTGCGCCAATGACGTAGCAGCCGACGCCCGCGAAGAGGCCGGTTGATCCGGCCGACGTGAAGCCGACGTGGGACGACTCGAAATCGCCGAAGCCGACCACCGGCGAGGGCGAGCCTGGCGAACTGAACCGCATGAAGCCGATCGCTCCGCCGGCGACGAAGACGTCGTCCGGCCCGGCGGAACTTCAATTCCCGGTGGATAAGCGGGCGTAAGCGGTTGGTGCGACATTTTTGCCGGTCGCTTGCCGGCATTTTCGTTACGACCGCCACGACCCGCCATTCTTCTTTCGCGGCATTTTTCGGCCAAAAACGCCGTCAGACGTGCTGTGGTAAGCTATCCTTGCGAGGAACGTTGTTCTCGTATCTTGGATAGTATGCGCCATGCCGAAACTTAATTTGCCCGCACGCCCCGCCGATTCCAAAGAGGGAAACCTCGAAGAACTCAAACAACGCATCCATGCGAAATTGGTCGATAAACTCGACCTGTCGCGCGTGGGCGAGTTGGAAGGCGACACGCTGCGCCGCGAAATCCG
>CAZWNM010000470.1:0-2963 GCA_964635765.1 uncultured Planctomycetaceae bacterium
ACCTTCGCCGGATCGATCACGCCGGCTTCGAGCAGGTCGCAGTAAGAATCCTTGTCGGCGTCGTAGCCGTCGTTCTTGCCCTTCATTTGCCGAACGCGATTGACCACGACCGCGCCGTCCATGCCGGCGTTTTCGGCAATGGCCTTCATCGGGGCCGACAAAACATTGCGAACGATTTTCGCGCCCAGGGCTTCGTCGCCGGTAAGTTCGAGCTTATCGACAACCTTTTCGCAGCGCAAGAGCGCCACGCCGCCGCCGGGCACGATGCCTTCGGCCAACGCGGCCTTTGTGGCCTGCTGAGCGTCCTCAAACAACGCCTTCCGCTCTTTCATTTCCGTTTCGGTCGCCGCGCCCACGTTGACTTGGGCCACGCCGCCGGCCAGCTTGGCCAGCCGCTCTTGCAGCTTCTCGCGGTCGTAATCGCTCGTGGTCGTCTCAATTTCCTTGCGAATCTGACTGACGCGGCCTTCAATGGCGTCTTTGCCGCCAGCGCCGCCGATCAGCGTCGTGTCGTCGCTGGTAATGATGACTTTCTTGGCCGTGCCGAGATCGGAAAGTTTCACGGAATCGAGCGTAATGCCCAAGTCCTTGAAGATCGCGCTGGCGCCGGTCAAGGTGGCGATGTCACCCAACATGGCCTTGCGGCGGTCGCCGTAGCCGGGCGCTTTCACGGCGGCGACGTTCAGAATGCCGCGCAGCTTGTTGACGACCAACGTGGCCAACGCTTCGCCTTCAATGTCCTCGGCGATAATCAGCAGCGGCTTGCCCGCCTTGCTGACCGCTTCCAACAGCGGAACGAGATTTTTCGCGCTCGAAATCTTTTCTTCGTGAATCAACACGAGACACTTCTCGAACTCGACGGTTTGCGAGTCTTGATTCGTGACGAAGTGCGGCGACAGAAAACCGCGATCGAACTGCATGCCTTCGACGATCTCATACGTCGTATCGGCTTGCTTGCCTTCCTCGACTGTGATGACGCCGTTCTTGCCCAGCTTGACGAAAACCTCGGCCAATAGGTTGCCGATGGTTGGATCGTTGTTGCCGGCGATCGTGGCGATCTGCGTCAGTTCTTTCTTGTCCTTCTCGTTGACCGGAATGGCCATTTTGGCGACGGCGGCGATGACGGCGTCTTTGGCCGTGCTGATTCCGCGGCCCAGCGCCATCGGATCGGCTCCGGCGGCGATCATCCGCAGCCCTTCGAGATAAATCGCTTCGGCCAACAATGTGGCGGTCGTGGTGCCGTCGCCGGCGGTGTCGCCGGTTTTCGAGGCGGCTTCCTTCACCAACTGGGCGCCCAAGTTTTCGTAGGGATCGTCCAGTTCGATTTCCTTGGCCACGGTGACGCCGTCCTTGGTGATTTTCGGCGCGCCCCAGCCTTTATCGAGTACGGCGGTTCGACCGCGAGGGCCGAGGGTGCTGACCACGGCCCGGGCCAGCTTGCTCACGCCGGCGGCCAAAGGCTGCCGAGCACTGTCATCAAAGACCAACTGTTTTGCCACAGCGGATATCCTCCTGTTGTCGGCTCAATAATTCGTAATAGCGGCGGCGATATTTCCAGATTTCGGCCACGAATGGCAGCCGCACGCCTTTGGGCCGCACTATAAGCAACCAGCGTGCCAATCGGCAAAGCTTGCGGCGCAAGCCATGTGCTGGAAAGAGGTTGCGAACAAATGCCAGCAGGCCGATTTTGGCGGGAACCAATGCCTGACTTGGCTGGCATGTCATTTTGGCAGACGCGATTCACGTGGCTGTTGTTGGGCATGAACCGGAATCGCTTCGCGCTGCCCAAAATTTGTGGCGGTCGATCGGCTGGCCGCCGCAGCGATCGCCCGGACGCCGTGCGTTTCGAGATCGATCGTGACGTTGATCCAACGAACCAAGTCGCTCAAAGAGTCAAGCGGAACGTTCGCCTTTTATCACGGCTTCTCCGCCGTCGGCCGGCTTAGAAAAAGAAATGTGCCTTTTTTGTTGCTCACAATGACGTCAGGCGTGCCGTCGCCGTTGAGATCGACGGCTGTCACTTGCGTGCCGACGCCCGAATCGTCGTCGATCTTGTGCGGAATAAACTCCGCGCCGCGCTCTTTGCTCCGCCGCAACTCGAACCAATAAAGCACCGCCGGGGCGTTCGGCTCGACGTCGCCGGCCGGCCCATGCGCCCAAAATCGCTTGCCGGTCACAATGTCCTTTAGTCCGTCGCCGTTCATATCGACCAAATCCAGGGCGTGCAATTGGCTGATTCGCAAATCGCTCGATTTCAGATCGGGCGTCGGCGAGAGAATGTCATGCCTTTTCCAATCGATGCGGCCGTCGGCGCCGCGAATCTGCTGATGCCAAACCAGGCCGTAGCCGTGGCAATTCCACGCGGTAATCACGTCCGGCAGCCCGTCGCCATCCACGTCGTAAACGAACATCTCCGCCGCGGCGTCGGCGAAATGATACGGATGAAACTTCCAAGGCACGCCCGCCTTTTCTTCCGGCGGCTGTTCCCACCAGCCGGTCTTTTCAACGATATCGATGCGGCCGTCGCCGTTGATATCGCCCGCCCCGATGCCGTGCGTGTAGCAGAAAAACTTCTGCGGCTGCGGCGTGGTGCCCGAAATCGCGTGAAACACCCAAGGCTTGTCCGGAGTTTTCGGATCGTACGTGGCGTAGCCCAACGTGCCGGTGTTGTTATAAATCAACTCGGGCCGGCCGTCGCCATTGATGTCGATCCACATCGGCGACTCGTTGCCGACATCCTTCAAGGCCAAATGCCGCCGCCAATGCCCGTCGCTTTTGCCTGCCGGATTTTCGTACCAGTAAACTGCTTCGCCCGGAAGGCCGATGACCAAAATGTCGGGCCAGCCGTCGCCGTTGAAATCGCCGACGTACGTCAGAAAATCTTCGGAATACTCTTTCGGATTGTAAATTTTCGCCGGCCGATATTCGTGCCGCTTCTTGAAATCCGGCCCTTCGTACCAGAA
>CAZWNM010000471.1:0-2954 GCA_964635765.1 uncultured Planctomycetaceae bacterium
GTGGGCGACGACGGTTTTGGTTTTGCGTTGCGGCCAATGCGGCGGCGACACCTTGGTTGGTTTTTCGGGCTCCGCTTCGTCGATCGTGTCAATGGATTCGTCGATGACTTGGTCCGCCGCCGACTGCTCCGCCGGCGCGGCGGCCGCCGCCGGCTTATCGCGGACAATCGAACGAAGCGCGAGCAAGACAACTAGCCCGACGCCGAACCAAGCGACCGGCCTCCACCATCGCGCGAGCCAATCGAGCGCGATTTGTATCGGATCGACAACCGGGGGCGCGGCCGTGGGAAGCTCTTGGAATACGGTGACGGTGACCAACTCGGCCAGCGCGGCCGGCAGCTTCGTCGGCGGCAGCAGCGGTCCCACGCATCGCTGTATGTTCCCGATTTCTTCCTGGCGAATGCGATCGAGCGCGGCCTGATCGGGCGTGTTCGCCGGCCGATCGGCCTCGCTGGGATTCCGCTGCCGCCAAACGCTCATAAAATAGCCGCTCGGCACGCCCACCGAAACCCGGGCCGAAATCGGCGTCAACCGCAGCCCGTCTTTTTCATACGACTCCGGCGGCGACGCCATGCCGGGCACTAGTCCGGGCGCTGAGCCGGGCGCGGTGTTGATGACGCCGCTGGGCGCCGTGCCGCCGGTGCTGCCCAGCAGCGCGCCGAGGGCCGACATGGCGCTCGGCGGCGGCGCGGCAGGCGAGCCCGATGCGGACGGCCGCGTTTTCACGTCCAAGACTTCGCCGACGCGGTCGAAGTTGTTTTCGATCGGCATCCGCGATGCAACCAGATGGCTCGCCAGCCGGACGTGATCGCTTCGCTCCCGCTCGAACTCGACGTTCAATTCGACCGTGACGTTCGGAATATAGGAAAGCGTGCTTAAGATTTTCGCCTTGAGGTCTTGTTCGTACGTCCGTTTCTGCGAGACGTAATTGGTTTGATCGCCGTTGGCGCTTGTGGTCGAGCCGGTCCACGTGCGGCCGTTCAGATCGGAGACGACGACGCATTCCGGTTTCAGCCCGGCATACGCGCCCGACACGAGATTGCGAATGGCCGCGACTTGCGATTCGTTGAGTTGGGCCGTCTCGGTCGGTTTCACGCAGGCCATGGCCGTGACGATTTTCTGGCGGTCGAACGTGTCGGCCTTATCGACATCGTACAGCACATAGGCACGTTCGACGCCGGGCATGGAGCAAATCATATTCGCCAGCGATTCTTGCTTGGCGATTTTCATTTGCTCGGCGCGTTCCTGAGGGCTTGCAATGATGCTGACGTTATTGACGGCTTGATTCAGCGGGTCTTCGAACTTGGGCGGCAACGCTTTTTCGGCCACGAGCGCCGCCAGATACGTTGATTCCTGTCCTTGCAACACGAAAATCGACGAGCCGCGCACTTGATAGCCTTTCAAATTCGCCTTGCCCAAGGCCGCTTCCATGATCGACAACTGGCTGGCCGAAACCGCTTGGCCGTGCAACAAATCGACCTCGGGCCGAGCGGTTTGCTGGGTGCCAAGCTGCACGACGCCGAGCGCCAGGAGCGCAATGAGCAAGCCGGACATCAGACGCGAGCCTGGCGTCATCGACCGGAACATCGCTTGCAATTGCGTTCGCGCTCGAGCGAAGAAATCCATTATGCGGCGGCCTCCAGAGTTCTTGGGCGGGGGAGCCGCAAGGTGAACGCGACGCCGCCCTCGGGACAATTCGCCACGGTGACGTCGCCGCCGTGCAGCGCGGCGATGCGATGCACCGCGGCCAATTCATGGCCGTCGGCATTTTGCAACTCTGCGGCGGGACCGCCGAACGGATCGAAAACGTGCAGCCGGGCGTCGTCGGAAAGCGAATCGCCCGAATTGGCGATTTCCAGTTCCACGGCATCTCGGCCGGCGATGGCCGTGACGGTCAGCGTTCCGCCGTCGGGCATGGCACGAATCGCGTGCCGCATCAGGTATTCGACGGCCCGGCGAATCAGCTTTCGATTGGCCACGATCGTGAGATTCGACGGAACGTCGATCGTCGTTTCGACGGCTCGCCGTTGACATTGTTGCCTCAGCGGCCAGAAAACTTCTTCGGCCAGTTCTCGCAACGAAAATTTAGTTGCCGAACAAACGGGGGATTGATTTTGGACTAAGCTATTGAATGGGAGCAACATAAGCAAAGCCTCCGCGACGGCGTGTCGACAAGTGGGGTCGGCGTCTTTTTCGAGCCGTATGGGGTATCTGAAAATGGTGCCCGAAAAAAACCGGCGCGTTGTACCCGAAACTGGCTTGGAGTGTCAATGCACGTTTACCGGCGAGGGGATTGGGGCTGGAAGCTGCGTGGCGTACGCAAGATGCGAATAATAGCGAGTTTGGGATCCACTGTTATTCACAAGCCACGACCCACTACTTTCGCACCCTTGCGTCGCCTGAGGCCATGCCGGATAATGGCCGCATGTCTTCCCATGCCACGATCGACGAATTGCTGGCCGGACTGAATCCGCAACAGCGGTCGGCCGCCACGCATGGCCGGTCGCCGCTCTTGATCGTGGCCGGCGCAGGCACCGGCAAAACCGCCACGCTGGTCCATCGCGTGGCGTGGCTGATCGCCAACGGAACCGATCCGAGCCGCATTTTGCTGCTGACGTTCACCCGGCGCGCGGCCGCCGAGATGCTTCGCCGGGCGGAAGGGCTGCTCCATCGGTTGGGCAAGCCCGGCACGCTGCGCGTTTGGGGCGGCACGTATCACGCCATTGCCACGCGGCTGTTGCATCGCTACGGAAAATCGGTTGGGCTGCCGTCGGAGTTTTCGGTTCACGACCGCGCTGATTCCGAAGACCTGTTGAACGTCGTTCGCACCGATTTGGACCTCGCCAAAACCGACAAGCGGTTCCCGAAGAAGGGCACGTGCATGGCGATTTACAGCCGCTGCGTCAACGCCCAGGAAAAACTCGAAAAGGTGCTGCAACACCAATTCCCCTGGT
>CAZWNM010000472.1:0-2949 GCA_964635765.1 uncultured Planctomycetaceae bacterium
TCAACAACGGAAGCACACGCGAGGCAAATCATAAGAATGGCCCCAAGGAAGCTAAATCCACCGAACCAAGGATTGCGTAATCGCATGAACAACTCCTCAACAAATTGTCGCCGATTTCCCTTGTAAAAGTAAAACGCGCCAACGCCGCACGGATTCGAAGGTGATCACCAACGTCAGCAGGAGCATGATTCCAGCGAGAATGCACGCCAAATGCCGCATGAAAGTTTCCGATGGTCCTCCACCGGTTGTCACCCACCACATCTGGATGCTTTGCACGGCGGCCGTGGAGGTCGTGACGAACGTGAACGCGAACGGAACGCCGGCGCACATGGCATAGATTTTCTTGGGCGAATGTTCTAGGAGATACGTCGTGCCGACGGCCAAGGCGATGGTGGCCAGCAATTGGTTGGCGATGCCCAACATGCGCCAAAGCGTGTCGAGGTTGCCGATGTAAAGCAATCCGCCCCAAAGGCCGCAGACCACGACGCTCATGGTAATATTGAGAACCCAATGCGGTTTGCGGCCGATTTCGTATTTCGAATTGAATTGCGCGATCGTTTCCTGAAAGACGAATCGGGCCACTCGTGTGCCGGTTTCCAACAACGTGAGGATGAACAACGCCTCGAACATGATGATGAAGTGATACCAATAGGCGGCCAACTGCTTCATCAGCGGCAGGCGGGAAAACACCTTGGCCATGCCGACGGCCAGCGTGACCGCGCCGCCGGTGCGGCCGGCGAGTTTTTCATGAACCTCTTTTTCCAAGTCCGGCAGTTCCTTGGGCGACAAGTTCCAAGCGTATTGCTTTTGGACGCGATCGACCGTCTTTTGATAGGCGACGGGATCGCCGCCCGAGGCCGCATTGATGCAGAAGTAATCGCCCGGCTCCAACGAGCACGCGGCCACCAGGGCCATGAGCGCGACGATGCCTTCGAGCAGCATGGCGCCGTAGCCGATCGAGCGAATGTCCGACTCGCGGTTGATCATTTTCGGCGTCGTGCCGGAGGCGATCAACGAATGGAAGCCGGAAAGCGCGCCGCAGCCGATCACGATGCAAACAAACGGCCAGACCGCGCCGGAAACCACCGGACCATCGCCGGCGACGAACGGCGTGAGACCCGGCATCTTGAGCACGGGCTGGACGAGAAAAATGCCGACGGTCAGCACGGCGATGACGCCGATTTTCAGATAGGAGCTTAAATAATCGCGCGGACACATCAGCAGCCAAACCGGCAGGATCGAGCCGATGGCGGCATACGTCGGCAGGATGAGCGAAAACGTTTTCGGATCGAAGGTCAAAAGGCCGGCGAAGGAAGAGCGTGCAAAGGGTTCGCCGAAAAAAACGCCCGCCAAGACGATGGTCACGCCGATGATCGAGGCTTCGCCGACGCGGCCGGGCCGAATCTTGTACATCCAAAGGCCGGTCAACAGCGCGGCGGGAATGGTGCAGACGATCGTGAACACGCCCCAGGGGCTTTCGCCGAGCGCCTTGACAACGACCATCGCGGTGCTGGCCAAAATGGCCATGACCGTGAACAGTGTGGCCACGGCCGTGGTCGCGCCGGCGACCGGGCCGATGGTGTTGCGCGCGATCTTCGGCAGCGAAAGACCTTGGTTGCGAACCGACGCCACGAGAACGACGAAATCGTGAACGCCGCCGGCTAGGCACGAGCCGATGACGATCCAACAAAAGCCTGGAAAATAGCCCCATTGCGAGGCCAGCACCGGCCCGACCAACGGGCCCGCGCCGGCGATGGCGGCAAAATGCACGCCGAACAACACCAGCCGTTTGGTCGGATGATAATCGACGCCGTCTTCCAGCCTGTGGGCGGGCGTGATGTTGCGGTCGTTGAGCATGGCGACTTTAGTCGCCAAGAACGCCCCATAGAATCGATAAGCGACCACGAACGCCGCCACCGCGGTAATCACGAGCCAAATCGAGTTCATGACGATTCCATTTCCTACGGAATCCTACATCATATTGTTTATCGACATGCAAAGCAACAGGAACGGCCGGCGGGCGTGGTGGCACGGTGCCGCATATCGGGTGCCACTGCTGGCCGGTCCGGGAGTGTTCGGGATTCTTTCTACGAAAGGTGGAATCGGCGACCCGTGCTGTTAGCCCAACGGGGTTTCGTAGAGAGCGTCTCCATTACACAACCCCGTTGGGGTTGATTTATCATGGGTTCATCGCAAACCTAGGGTAGTTGCTGTGCAACAACCCTAGGCTATCGGATGCAATCCCTTCGGGATAAAAATGCCGACATGAATTCCGAACTCTATAATTCCGAACTCTATTGGGACAGGCCGGCAGCGGCGCCCCTAGGCGATGTCGGCGGTGGCGGCGGGCGAGTCGCACATGTCGACGAGCGGCATGGAGATTGCATGTTCGACGAACGGAGCCAACTGCTTCGCCCGCGACGGATGCCGCAACGCCCGCAACGCCTTGGACTCGATCTGTCGAATGCGCTCGCGGGTGACGGAGAAGATTTTGCCGACTTCTTCGAGGGTGTACGCATAGCCGTCGGCCAGGCCGAAGCGGAGCCGCAACACTTCGCGCTCGCGGTAGTCGAGAGCGCCGAGCACGTCGGCGATTCGCGTTCTCAGGAGATTGCGGCCCATTTCGGCCAGCGGGTCTTCTTCGCGGCTGTCTTGCAAGAATTCGCCGAAGAAGGAGTCGTCGCGTTCGGCCACCGGCTGGTCGAGCGAGAGCGGCTGACGGGTCATCCGCAAGACGCACTCGGTTTCGCCGATCGAAAGGCCGGCGGCTTCAGCCGTGGCTTCCAAGGTCGGCTCGGCGCTGTTTTCCTGAAACAGATCGCGCGTGGCATTTCGCACGCGGCTCATGCTGTCGATCATGTGGACGGGCACGCGGATGGTGCGGCTGTGGTCGGCAATCGCCCGAGTGATCGCTTGGCGAATCCACCACGTGGCATAGGTTGAAATCTT
>CAZWNM010000473.1:0-2946 GCA_964635765.1 uncultured Planctomycetaceae bacterium
GGCTACGGCGAGATCGTTTTCGGCACAAAAGGCACGTTGATTCTCGAAAAGGAACAGGAATACAACGTCATCACCAATAAGAGCGAGAAGCCGAGCAGCGTGAAGGTTTCGGCGGCGGCCGGGCCGACGCTCGACACACAAGCCAGCGGCGCGCCGGCGGCCGTGGCCAAGAAGGGCGGCGAAGGCCCGAAGGTCAGCTGCGGCTACACCGAGGAGTTGGAGCATTGGGCCTGGTGCATTCGGCATCGCGATCCGGCGAACCAGCCGCGTTGCAGCCCGAAGGACGCGATGGCCGACGCCATCATCGCCTTGACCGCGAACATCGCCGCGCGGCAAGGGAAGCGAATCGAGTTTCGGAAAGAGTGGTTCGACATCGACAGCCCCGAAACGCCGGAGAAGGACTTCGGCGTCGAGCCGGCTGGAAAGAAAATAACTTAGCGGCTAGTGGTTAGTGGCTAGCGAAAAACACCAGAAACTGAGAACTGACAACTGAAAACCGATAACTGCCATGAATCTTAGCCCTGAAGAACGAGCCATCGGCCACGAAAACTTCTGCGCCGCCGTCGGCAGCAAGCAGACCCGCCGCGATTTGCTCAAAAAGGCGATTAAAAGCGAAGTCACTTCCGGTCACGGACTCGGTTCGTTGTACTACGGTTACGGCTCCGTCGCCAAGCCCGTGCAAGTCGGCGTCATCGGGACCGGCGACGAAGGCGGCGTGCTCCTCGGCGCAATCAATCCGAAATATATCACCGTCAAGTCGATCGCCGACATTCGCCCGTATAACGTGTGGCGGGCGTTCAACGGCGACTGGTCGGGCGACGCGGCCCATAAGACGCGGCCCGGCTTGATGAAGGTTTTCGGCTGGAAAACCGAGGACGAAGCCCGGCGGAACGTCAAGGTTTATGCGTCCTATCAGGAGTTGATTGCCGCCGCGAAGGCCGACGGCATCGAGGCGGTCATTATCGCCTTGCCGTTGCATCTGCACGCCCCGGCGGCTGTCGCGGCCATGCGGGCCGGGTTGCATGTGATGACCGAAAAGCTCATGGGCCACAGCGTCCATGAATGCAAGGAAATGTCGCGCGTGGCGAAGCAAACCAACCTGCTCTTGGCCACCGGGCATCAGCGGCACTACAACATTCTTTACGATGACGCCGTCGATTTGATCGCACGCGGCCTGCTCGGCGAACTTCACAGCATCCGCGCCCAATGGCATCGCGGCAACATGCCAGGCAATGATAGCTGGCAGCAGCCGATGCCCGAAAAGTGCAAGCCGAGCGACCCGCAGGCCGGGCGGTTGGCGAACGACTTGAAAAAGTTTTCGGCCGTGCTTGAAAAGCTAAAGAAGGAAGGCAAAGGCGATAAACAATCGAACGACGCCGTCCATCAGGCGGAGATGCGCGTGGCGCAGGTGACCGCGCAATTGCAAGACGCCGGCGTCGATGCCAAAAAATACGGCTACAAATCACCAAAAATCACGGACGACGCGGGCAAGGTCGTTTACGATTGCGTGGCCATCGAGGAGCTGATTCGTTGGCGGCTTTGGGATCGCACCGGCGCCGGACTCATGGCCGAGTTGGGCAGCCACCAGCTCGACGCGGCGGGCATTTTCGTCCATGCCATGCACAAGCAGGTGAATCCGAAGGCCGAGAAGCCGCATCCGTTGAGCGTGTCGGCAGCCTGCGATCGTTTGCTGTTTCCGCCCGACCGCGACGCCGAAGATCACGTCTACTGCATTTTCGAGTTTCCGCTGCCCGGCTACAAGGCCGGCGATGCGCTTGCCGGGCAGAAGAAGATCGGCGTGCAATACGCCTCGATCAACGGCAACGGATTCGGCGGCTACGGCGAGACGGTCCTTGGCACGAAGGGCACGCTTCTGCTTGAAACCGAGAAGGAAGCGATGCTCTACAAAACCCACGAGACGGATGCCAAGACGAAAGTCGTGTCGCCCAAGCACGGCGGCGCCGGCCCGGTGTTGGAAATCGATGAGAAGGGCGATCCCGAGTCGGCCGCCATCGGCACGCTTGGCACCTTGCCTGCCGAACGCGGCTACACCGAAGAGTTGGAGCATTGGGCATGGTGCATCCGCAATCGTTCGCCGGAAAACCTGCCGCATTGTCATCCGAAGATCGCCCTTGCGGACGCGGTGATTGCGTTGGTGGCCAACAAGGCCGCCCGCGAAGGCAAGCGCATC
Source organism: uncultured Planctomycetaceae bacterium (assembly GCA_964635765.1). Taxonomy (GTDB): domain Bacteria; phylum Planctomycetota; class Planctomycetia; order Pirellulales; family Thermoguttaceae. The sequence goes on from CAZWNM010000473.1 coordinate 2,192, forward strand.
GATTTCGATGAAGAATGGTTTAACATTGACAGCGACGCGACTCCGGAAGACGTGCCACCGGACTTGTCGCGGTATATGTAAAGAAACCACTGACCACTGACCACTAGCCCCTGACCCATCTCCTCCCATGCCACGACTCGCTCTAGAAACTCCGCACGCCATCGGTCAAGATGAAGCCATACGACGGCTGAAGAAGAAATTTGCCGCCGTTCGAGCCGTTCACGGCGGCCGCGTCAACAACCTCCATGAAGAGTGGCAAGACCATACGCTCGCTTTCGGTTTCCAGACGATGGGCATGTCCATCAGCGGCACGGTCGCCGTCGAACCGGACCGCGTCAAACTCGACGCCAGCCTGCCGTTTGCCGCGCTGATGTTCAAGCGTACGATCGAGCAGCAAATCCGCAAGGAGATGGACGGTTTGCTCTCGCCGTAAGAATCGGGCAAAAAACACCACCGCAAACGTGCCCGTGGTGTTTTGAGTGGTTTTTCCGCGTCTTTCCGGGAACTTTTTCCGGCTCCATGTTGTCAAATACCTGAAGTGGAGGTAGAATTCTCCACGTGCTCGCGGTTCCGCCATCCCCCAGTTTCAGGAGATTCGCCATGCGTCATTCTTTCGCGTGTCTCGCCGTTTTCTGCTGTCTCGCCGCCGCGGCCATCGCCGATGAGCCGAAATCGACCAATCTGCCGCTGCGAAGGGTCGTCATGTTCAACTCCGGCGTCGGCTTTTTTGAACACGCCGGCACGGTCAGCGGCGA
>CAZWNM010000474.1:0-2940 GCA_964635765.1 uncultured Planctomycetaceae bacterium
TCGGCCACACGATGTTTAGTTTCGGATTCGAGGACGGCGATTATTTGGCCGTGTCGGTGGAGATTCGCAAGCAACGCGGCGAGCAATTCAATCCCGTCGCCGGTTTTTTTCGGCAGTATGAACTGATTTACGTCGTGGCGAGCGAACGCGACGTAATTTCCAAACGGGTAATTTGCGATCTGTCAGACGTGTACGTCTATCGTTCCGTCGCCACGCCGGAACAGGCTCGGATGCTGTTCGACGACGTGATGCGGCGTGTCGACGGCCTTGCGAAAACCCCGGAGTTTTACGACACGTTGACGAACAACTGCACGACGAACATTCGCCGCCACATCAATCATCTGAAGTCGGGCTTGGTGCCATACGATTACCACGTTCTGTTGCCCGGCTACTCCGACGAACTGGCCTACAATTTGGACTTGATCGAGCATCACGGTTCTTACGCCCAGACCCGGCAGCGAGCGCGGGTGAACGAAGCGGCGTACATCTATCGCGAGTCGGCGGACTTTTCGCAGGCGATTCGGCGACATGAACCGTTATACGGCGAGAGTCAATAGCCGAGGATATGGTTGTTGGACAGCATGAGCAGCGATGTCAGCAACGCCGGTAAATAGACAAGCGACATCCACCACAACGCTTGGGCGTTTGCGTCGCTCGGTCTATCGAAAAATCTGACGGCGATAGTCATGTGCGCCAATCCAAACGACAGTGCAATCGTGAGATAGAGCCAGCCGGCCATCGACAACGCTGCCGGAATCAAGCTTGTCAGCAGCAGACCCGCGGCGCCGAAGATCGCCAGTTGGCCCGCCAGTCGGCCCGACGGGTCCACCACGGCGGCCACTTTCATTTCGCTCTGGGCGTATTGGTCTCGATAGAGCCAGCCGATTGCCGCCGTGTGAGGAAATTGCCAGAAGAAGACGATGGCGGCAAGCGTCAGCGAGACGGGAGAGCAAAGCGAGTTGGCCGTGGCAGCGCCAAGCAGCACGGGCATCGCTCCCGCCACGGCGCCGAGCGGTATATGCCAGAGGCTTGTGCGTTTCAGCGGCGTATAGATCAACACGTAGATACCCCAACTCAACGCGGCCAGGAGCGCCACCGCCGCAGGCTGCAATGCAGCCAGACAACCGACGCCCGCAAGCGAGGCCAGCGCGGCGAACCTAGCCGCTTGCCTGGCGGTCAACCGGCCTGACGGCAAGGGGCGCGAGGCTGTTCGCGTCATTTTGGCGTCCTGCCGCCGCTCCACAATTTGGTTCATGGCCGTGGCGCCGGCGATCAACAGCGCCGTGCCGAGCATTGCCTGTGCCAGCCGAGTCCACGGCGGTGGCTCGGCGGCGGTCAATGCGGCGATAGCCATCGAGAAGAGCACTGCCGCCAAAAGACCGGGCCGAATCAGTTGCCGGTAGATACGGAACGTGCTTGTTATTTTCTCTGCTCCCAGCTTTGCACATTGTGATGGTACTGAACGGAATCGAACATCGCGATGATCAGGAAGAGGCCGAGAAACGCGATGCCGACCAGAAAAATGAAGGCGTTCAGCCCGCTTTCGTAACGAAGATGCATGAACCACAGCGCGACCAGCGACGCTTTGATCGTGGCGATGCCAAGCGCGACGAGAAGATTGACCGCTCCGAAATTGAAGTAGGAAACGGCGACCGTGATCGCTGTCAACACGATCAGGGCCGCGAATACGGCCAGCAGCGTGCGGACCTCGACCACATGGGCCAGCGGCGTTTCCGCGGCATCGTGAGGGTTTTGGGAAGCAGAAGGTTCCATGTCGCGCTCACTAAATCAAATAAAGGAGTGGGAAGAGGTAGATCCAAATCATATCGACCAGGTGCCAATACAACCCAACCATATCGACTGGCGTAAAATAGCGGGGGCCGAAGCGTCCGCGGATCGCCCCGACGAGAATCCAAGCGATCACGCCGATGCCGACCGCCACATGCAGGGCGTGCAGCGCCGTCAGCGAAAAATAGACGCTCATGAACGTGCCCAGATGCTCCACGCGGCGTTCGAATTCCTTCTTGCCGAGATTTTTATAGCCGGCCTGTGCAAGCTGTTCCCTAATGTACGGCTCGTCGGGGCGAAATGCCTTGGCGGGCAACGGAGCAGTGTCGTGTGAGAACCAATGCGTGATTCTCGCTTGGCCAGGAACCAGCGAGTGGTCCCATTTGTGTTTGTACTCGACGGATTTCACCCCGAGAAACAGGAATCCGCAAAGGAGCGTGACGGTTAGCAGGCCGACCAGCGCGCGGCGTCGGCCGAGTTGTGCCGCGCGGACCGCCAACGCCATCGTCAGGCTGCTGAAAATGAGCAGGACGGTATTGGCCGCGCCTAATGGCTTTTGAAGGAATCGATGGCCGTCGACGAACACGTCGGGATTATTGGCGCGGAAAACGGCATACGCGCAGAAAAGGCCGCCGAAAAACAACACCTCGGTCATCAAAAAAATCCACATTCCGAGTTTGGCCGCATCGTACTGCTGTTTCGGCGTATCGAAATGGCTGACCAAATGGGCGGACTCGCGGCCGTCTTCGTTTGGTTGCGTGTTGGGAGCGTGGGATTCAGTCATGGGAGCTTCACATACGAGCGTGATTTCTCGTCAAATTGGAAATTGTCAAAATCGTAGCAATCGCCCACGACGGCCGTGGCCGCAGCGTTTTCATGGGGCGGCGGCGATGCGCACTGCCATTCCAACGTGGCGGCGCCCCAAGGATTCGGCGACGCCTTTGGCCCGACGAACAACGATCGCAGGAGCGTGAAGGCCACGAGGAGCAATCCACCCACAAATAAATAGCCGCCGATGCTCGATAGGATTTGATAGAACGTGAATTCCGGATGTGCTTGCAACAGCCTGGTGTCATCGAAGTAGCGTCGCGGCATTCCGCGGGAGCCGATAATGAACTGCGGAAAATAGGTGAGATTGAAGCCGACGAGAAT
>CAZWNM010000475.1:0-2936 GCA_964635765.1 uncultured Planctomycetaceae bacterium
GGGCATCGTGCACGTGATCGGTCCCGAGTTGGGCCTCACGCAGCCGGGCATGACGATCGTCTGCGGCGACAGCCACACGGCCACGCACGGCGCGTTCGGGGCGTTGGCGTTCGGCGTCGGCACCAGCGAAGTCGAGCACGTGCTGGCCACGCAAACGCTCTTGCAGCACCAGCCGAAGACGATGGAAGTTCGCGTCGAGGGCCGGCTCGGGCTCGGCGTGGCCGCGAAGGACTTGATTCTGTATCTCATCGGCCGGCTTTCCACCAGCGGAGGCGTCGGCTATTGCATCGAATACACCGGCGAGGCCATTCGCGCGCTCAGCATGGAAGAACGCATGACGGTGTGCAATATGACGATCGAGGCCGGCGCTCGGGCGGGCCTGATCGCGCCGGATGAAACGACGTTCAACTATCTGCGCGGCCGGCCGTTCGCTCCGCAAGGAAAAGATTTCGACGCGGCCGTCGCGCGGTGGAAGCAATTGCCGACCGAGCCGGGCGCGACGTTCGACCGGGTCGAGGTTTTCAACGCCGACGACGTTCAGCCGCAAGTGACTTGGGGCACGACGCCGGCCCAAGTGACCGACATCGGCGGCCGCGTGCCAAATCCAGCCGATTTCCGCGATCCGACGGAGCGAAAATCCGTCGCCTCGGCGTTGGAATACATGGACCTGAAGCCCGGCACGCCGATCACGTCGATTCCGATCGACCACGTGTTCATCGGCTCCTGCACGAACGGCCGGATCGAAGATTTGCGGGCCGCGGCCGCCGTCGTTCGTGGTCGAAAGGTGGCCGGCGGCGTGCAAGTCCTCGTGGTGCCGGGCAGCGGCGAGGTGAAGCGGCAGGCCGAGGCCGAGGGGCTCGATCGCGTGTTTTTGGACGCCGGCATGGAATGGCGCGAGCCGGGCTGCAGCATGTGTTTGGCAATGAATCCCGACGTGCTTTCGCCGGGCGACCGTTGCGCTTCGACGAGCAATCGGAACTTCGAGGGCCGGCAAGGCAAAGGCAGCCGGACGCATTTGGTGTCGCCCGCCATGGCCGCCGCCGCCGCCGTTGCGGGGCATTTCGTCGATGTGAGAAAGTTTTAGTCATATGCCTGAAAACCCCGCCACGATCGGAACGATTCGCTGCGGACGCGGCCGGCCGCTGATGGTCATCGCCGGCCCGTGCGTCATCGAAAGCGAGGAACTCACGCTCTCGATCGCCGCGCGATTGAAACAAATCGCCGACGAACTGGCGGTGCCGTTGGTGTTCAAGGCGTCGTTCGACAAAGCCAATCGCACGAGCGTCGAGGCCTACCGCGGGCCGGGCATGGAACGCGGTTTGAACATCTTGCGGCGGGTGAAGGAAGCGACGGGGTTGCCGGTGACGACCGACATTCACGAGCCGCGTCAGGCCGCGCCGGCCGGCGAGGTGTGCGACTTGCTGCAAATTCCCGCCTTTCTCGCCCGGCAAACCGACCTGCTTCTGGCCGCGGCGGCCACCGGTCGGCCGGTGCATGTGAAAAAGGGCCAATTCCTCGCCCCCTGGGACATGAAACACGTCGTTGCCAAGTTGGCGGCCGGCGGATGTCGAAATATACTGCTTGGCGAGCGCGGCACGTTTTTCGGTTACGGCCGATTGGTCAACGACATGCGTGCGATTCCGCAGATGCAATCGCTCGGCGTGCCGGTTGTTTTCGACGCCACGCACAGCGTGCAAGAGCCTGGCGGATTGGGCGCGGCCACCGGCGGCAATCGCGCGATGGTCGAACCGTTGGCTCGGGCGGCGGTCGCGTTGGGCGTCGACGCCTTGTTTTTCGAGACGCATCCGAATCCCGACGCTTCGCCCAGCGACGGCGCCAACATGATTCCGCTCGACCGGTTCGGCGATCTATTGCGGCGGCTCCTGGCAATTCGCCGCGCCGTGGAACAATTGGAGGAACGAACGTGAAAATGGCAAAAGTCGTCAGTGGTCAGTGGTCAGTGGTCAGTGGCCGGCTTATTGCGAAGCCGCAAGCAGTTTTCATGTCTCCTCGTCTCCTCGTCTCCCAGTCTCCTGGTCTTCCCTTCGTCGCTCTGCTCACGCTGCTCGCGCTCTGCGTGGGTTGCGGCGAGTCGAAGACCGCCAGCGAATCGAAAACGGCGGCCGAGGCGGTGGCGACCGAGCAGTATCAGGAAGAAATGGTTTTGAAGGCCGTCGATAATCTCGATCGCCTCGAAGAGTACGATTCGCCCGACACGTTCCAGCGAATTGTGTATCGGCTGAATCAGCTTGGCGGGCAAATTCAAAAGAGGACGGCAAATCAGAAACAAGCCGGCTCGGCCCCCGATTTGGTTGAGGCCTGGGTGGAGCCGGAAATGCTCCGGCAGATCGACGAACAGATTAACGAGTGGTTGCATTCCCACGGTTTGCCGGACGATTGGAAGCTCGATCCGATGGCGGCGGCGTTGCCCAAGCAGTTCGCCGAACTGCCGGAAGTGGCGGGCCTCGATCGCCAGGAATTTTCCGGCTTCGACGGCTTCGTGCTGCGCGAGATCCATTGGCTTCGAGCCGTCGCGACGTGGACGCGCGGCGATGTTGCCGACGATTTGGCCCGGGCGCAAAACATCTTCGACTGGACGGTGCGCAACATTCAGCTCGAGCCCGACTATCCCGGCCGGGTGCCGCAATTTCCTTGGGAAACGTTGCTTTTCGGCCGCGGCACTGCCGTGGAACGCACGTGGGTTTATATTCTTCTGCTGCGGCAATTGGATATCGACGCCGCCGTGTTGGCGTTGGAAACGAGGGACGGGGGACGGGGGACGGGGGACGGGAGAAAGGCGCCGCCGAAGCTTCGGCCGTGGTGCGTCGGCGTGTTGATCGAAGGCAACGTCTATCTCTTTGATCCGATGCTCGGCCTGCCGATTCTGGCCCCCGACGGCGTGACGCTCGACAAGACCGGGCAATTGTCGATTCGCC
>CAZWNM010000476.1:0-2928 GCA_964635765.1 uncultured Planctomycetaceae bacterium
GCATCAGGTCGCGGTGCCCGATCAGCCGCAGGTCTCCCTGCTTGGAAAAACGAATACGTACTCGCAATCGAACCATTCGTCCGATTTCTCCCGCCACTGCCGTTGCCGGCGGGAGCCCTAAAAAAATTTAATGATTTCGTAACCGACGCAGCCGACGGCCGCGTCCACCAATTTTTCTTCGCCCCACGCGGTTTAGAAAAAAATCGAAATAGCCGGGGGCTAACAACCCCCGGAACTATTGGATGCACATTCCGGGGGCTGTTAGCCCCCGGCTATTGTGACGACATTTTTCCGAGCCGCAATGAACGCAGCTTGCGCTACTCGATAACCTCTCGAACGTATTTTTTGACTTCTTCTTTCAGATAACTCTTCACATCCCGCGCGTTTTCCATGTGCTTCACCCGCTCCGCCACCGCCTGACATTCCGCCATCGTCACGCTGCGGCAAAGATTTTTCACCTCGGGAATGGAACTCGGACTGACGCTGAACCGGTGCAGGCCCATGCCCAACAACAGCATCGTGTAGAGCGGACTGCCGCTCATTTGGCCGCACATGCTGATCGGCACCTTGCGCCGGTCAGCCGCTTCGATCGCCATTGCAATCAGCCGCAAGACCGCGGGGTCCGCGGGATTGTACAACCCCACGACATCCTTGTTGCCGCGATCGACCGCCAGCGTGTATTGCACCAAGTCGTTCGTGCCGATGCTCAAAAAGTGCACTTCCTCGACGAACCGGTCGATCATCATGACCGAGGCGGGCGTTTCCACCATCATGCCCACCGGAACGTTCCGATTGAACGGAATGTTGTGTTCCTGAAGGTCTTCCATCACGTCGGCCAGCACCATTTTCGCCTGGCGCAGTTCGAGCAGCGTGGAAACCAGCGGGAACATGATTTGGATGTTGCCCAACGCCGTCGCCCTGAGCGCCGCGCGAAGCTGCGTGCGGAACAGCGGCAAATGACGCAACGCCAACCGGATGCTCCGCAGCCCCAGGCACGGATTCCGCTCGTCTTCCGACGCGATCATGTTCGGCATTTTGTCGGCGCCCAAGTCGAACGTGCGAATGACCACCGGCTTCTGCTCCATCGCCTGGACGACGCGGGAATACGCCTGGAATTGCACGTCTTCGCTCGGCTCGATGTCGGCGCCGAGGTAAAGAAACTCGGTGCGATAAAGGCCGACGCCGTCGGCGCCGCGGTCGATGCAATGATCGACCTCGTAGGGGAATTCGATGTTGCCCAACAACTCGATGCGAACGCCGTCTTTGGTTTCGGCGGGCAGATCGCGCAGCGGCTCCAAGCGGGTGGCTTGGAGGCGAGCCGCTTCAAGCTCGTGGCCGTATCGGGCGAACGTTTCTTCGTCGGGCTGGAGAATCACCAGGCCCTTCTCGCCGTCGATAATCACCATTTCGCCGCCGGACACTTCCGTCAAGAATGGTCCGGTGCCGACGACGGCGGGGATTTCCAACGCTTCGGCCACAATGGCGGTGTGGCTGCCGGGGCCGCCCACTTCGGTCACGAAACCGCGCACGAACCGGCGATCGAGGTTCGCCGTTTCGCTGGGCGTCAGGTTGTGGGCCAAAACCAGGACGGGCGAAGTCAGATGGGCGATGCCCTCGCGGCGGCGGCCCAGCAAATGCCGCAGCAATCGCTTCTCGATGTCGAAGATATCGTTCGCCCGCTCCGCCAAATAAGGGCTTTCCAATCGCTGGAACACCTGGGCGTAGCGGCGCAAAATGCGGCTCACGGCGTACTCGGGCGAGTAGTGCCGCTGGCGAATCATCTCCTCCAACTCGGCGTGAAGGCGCGAGTCGTGCAACATCTGCAAGTGGGCTTCAAAGATGGCGGCGTATTTTTCGCCCAACTCGGCCGACACCGTTTCGCGGTGCTGGACGATTTCCGCGGCCGCGGCCGCGATGGCTTTTTCCAACCGCTCGACTTCATCGACGACCGCATCGCGCGACACGAACCGCCGAGGAATGCGAAATCCCTCGTTGTCCATGACCAGCGCTTCGCCGATGACCACGCCCGGCGAAACGGCAATTCCTTGAAGTTTTTGCATCGTCGATTAAACGGTTTTCTCGGACGTCCCTTTTTCGGGCGTTTCGTCCATGTCGCCGGCGAACAGCGGCTCGAGCGAATCCAGCACGGCGACGGCGTCGACGCCGACCGCTTCGACAACCAACTCCGTGCCTTGTTCGGCCGCCAAGGTCATCACCTGCAACATTTCGGTTGCGTCGACGCGGCGCGTGCCCTTGGCAATGGTCACCTTCGAGCCGCCGCGCCGGGCGACCTGCACGATGGCGAGGGCCGATCGGACGTGGATGCCCAACGGGTCGGTGACAATCACGGTTCGGGTTTCAATAAGTTCCGACATAGTAGTTGCGCCACGATCTCGTGCAACGTAGTCGGCACATGAAGCGTGCCAACTGCGATTTGTCCGAACCGTTATTGTCCGAATTGGTTGTTGTCGGCTTCGTCCAACAGTAGTTTGATGTCCTCCACTCCCTTAGCTTGTTTGAGGAAACGACAGAACGTATCGTCGCGAAGCTGGCGAGAGATGTTTTCCAAAGCGCGCAGGTGATCGCCCGGCCGGTCCGGCGGGCTAATCAAGAGAAAGAACAGATGCACCACTTCGCCGTCGAGGCTGGCGAAATCGACGCCTAAATTGCTGACGGCGACGGCGCCGACCAGTCGTTCGACGTTGGGGTGCTTCGTGTGAGGGACGGCGATGCCGCGGCCGATGCCGGTGCTGCCGAGTTCCTCGCGTTTCATGATCGCCTTGACGATGCTGTCGAACTGGTCTGCCGCGACCTCTCCCGCCGCCCGAAGGGCCTGGACCATCTCTCGGATGGCCCCTTCCTTGTTCTTTGCGTCCAGGTGAGCAAGGATGGCCTTGCGACAGACGAAATCAGCAAACTTCATGCCCG
>CAZWNM010000477.1:0-2926 GCA_964635765.1 uncultured Planctomycetaceae bacterium
TTTTCTTCCCCGTTTTCGTCCGTGGTGCTGTTTTTCATAACTTGTTCTATTTTCGGTGCCCTCCCTCCGGTCAGACTGTCAACTTCAGCCTCGGCAACATTTGACCGTTTCATGGTGCAAGATCATTGCGCGAAATTCTAAACGAATTAAGGCGTTTTGGCAACTGCAAGTTGCGGCTAGAAATACCGTCTCCGGGAGGGAGCCGCGTAATGCGAACTCCACACGGCTCCACTCCCAGAAGACGTGGCGATCGGCTTCGAATACGTTGCGAGGAAAGAACCGCGACGTTTTCGCCAGTGGAAGTTCTTCCGTCACCCAGCAATCCGCGCGTTTGTGGTCGCCGGGGTTGCCATGGCCGCCTTCAGCAGCACCCGACCGAGGGCCGCGACGCGAACTGCGGCCGTAATCTCCGATCCTCAGTCGCCCATTACCGTCCGCCGCGTGACGGAGTCGCCGGCAGGCCCATTTGAACTCGCTGCTGTTGCATGGCGGCGTGATACGCGTTCCGTTGTGCGCGTTGTTCGGGCGTCGAACTGTCGAGCCGTTGGTTGCGCTGCGTCGCTCGGGCATCGGCCGATTGGTTTCGCTGACCGCGTGCCCACCCCCCCTGCCCGCCTTGTCCGCCGGCACCAGGCCCTTGGCCGCCTGTCGTGGTGCCCCCGGAAGTCGCAGTCTGGTTTTTCTCCGCTTCGGCGCGGCGTGCTTCCCATTCCTGGCGGCGTTTCTCCTGGTCCTGAATCTGCTTGGTGAGAGAAGCGGTTTGCTGGTCGGGCGGCAGGGCAAAAAAATCAGCAATCTGCTTGTCCCTGCGGCGTTCCATAGTCCGGCGCCCCGCTTCACGCAGTTGAGCTTGCTGGTCGGGCGTCAGTTGCTCCATTTCCTCGCGAAACGCCTGCATTTGTTCTGGCTCGGGCCGGCCGTTCTCGAAAAGCGTTTGTCCCTTGGCCAGCATTTCCCGCACTTTGGCGTTCTTGCGGCTGTGGATGGCCCAAACCGTGCCTCCAATGAGCAGCAACAAGATGAGAATCGCAATGGCAACCGTTCTTTTTTTCATCGCAATACGCCTTAAAAAATTGTCATTAATCCGCATGCCCATCGGCATATAAAAACATGTATTCTCCCAACGTGGCTTGCGGCGGAGTGAAGTCGGTCGTGGAAGTTCCGGAGGAAGACGAAAACGTCGTTTGTCCCCCAAATAGGCCCAAGGGGCCGTGGACGGGCATAAAATCTCCAACCAAATAAATCGTGCCGCTCGGGATAATGTTTCCGCGGCGCCTGCTTTGGCAAAGTTCCACGCGCGTTTTTCCCAGGGGGTAGCCCGCCGCATTCGTCCCAACTGCGGTACCCCGATTATATTCGTAGCTTATCCCCAAACTGGCGAAATACGACGTGTTCGCCGTCGGATTGCTCGTGTACGTGTCGCTGGGGCAATGGAACGCTCCCGCGCTGGTTTCAATGTACGGCGCCAAAGCATCCCGAAGGCTCGGCAGGGTGATGGTGCTGCCGCTCAGGATCAGGACGGTGTTGCCGTTGATCGTTTGGGGCTGTCCCGGCGTGTCGGCCGCGTTGGGATACCGTCCGTTGATGCCCTGAGAATCGACATACAACTCCATCGCGATGCCGATCTGATGCAGATTGTTGCAGCACTGAATCCGTCTGGCTTGTCCTCGGGCCGCCTGCACCGCCGGCATCAGTAGCCCTATCAAGACGGCAATGATCGTGATGACCACCAAAAGCTCGACCAAGGTGAAGGCCCAGCGGCGAGGGGCGACGGAAGATACGCTCGTGGACTGGGAGACTGGGAGACCGGGAGACCTGCCGGCCGCTGGCGGCGTTGCACCAGCCACTAGCCACCGACCATTAACCACTAATTCTGCTTTCATCGGCGAACCCCGGCGTCTGATGACAATAAAGGACGAAATAGGAAATCGGCAAGTCGAGGTCTTTTCAATTTGGATCGCCAAGTAACCCAAAGGAGTTATTTTTGCAACAACGACGTCTTTCTAGTTTATGAAACCCCGCTTGACAGAAAAAGTTTCGGAGACGGCGGAAAATAAATCGATTATTCCCACAGCACCGTGGTTGGCGTTGCGGTTGTAACTTCTGTGACATAAACGAATTATAGCAATGGGGCAACACGTGACAACGTGTCGCGTATGTCTGACCAAAAGCGTGGCCGGCTCGACGTATTGCAAAGAAACGCCCATCCCCCCTTCTCATCCGTGTTTATCTGTGCTCAGTTGTGGCTGCATTTCCATGTTTTTTCTCAACATGAAGGCCGCTCATGCGAATCGCCGCCCGCCGCCCACGAATCGCGGTCGAATGCTGCGTGTGGCTGTTGCTGACGGCCCTTGCGCTGGAAACGTGGCTCGTGGCCGGCATTGCGGTGCCATGCCGGGTCGTCGGCGGCTCGATGGCCGAAACGCTGCTGGGCGAACATCGCAACGTCGTCTGCGCCGATTGCGGCCGGCCGTTCGTCGTCGGCGTCGATCGAGCCGCCGCCGCGCCGCCGCTCGCCATTTGCCCCAACTGCGGATGTGCCGCCGGCGATTTTCCGCCCTCGATCGACCTTCCGGGCGATCGGCTGCTGGTCGATCGCGAGATTTTTTCGATCCGGCCGCCGCGCCGCTGGGAAATCGTCGCCTTCCGACATCCGCAACAGGCCGACGCCGTGCTTGTCAAACGCGTGGTCGGTTTGCCGGGCGAAACCGTCGAAATCCGCGATGGCGACGTTTTTATCAACGGCAAAATCCTTCGCAAAAATCTCGCGGAACAGCACGCCGTGGCCGTTTTGATCTATGACGCCGGCTGCCAGCCGACTCGCAACCCGACGCCCCCGCCACGTTGGCGGGCCCGGCGCGAGGAAAGCAAAACGAACATCAAAACTGCGTGGCGGCAAATCGACGGCGTTTTTTCTCATAAAACC
>CAZWNM010000478.1:0-2917 GCA_964635765.1 uncultured Planctomycetaceae bacterium
TACGCGCTCATGGTCGATCTGGGGCCGCCGGTGGTTCGCGCGACCATGTTGGTGCTAATCACCTGCATGGCCTTTTGGCTCGGCCGCCGCAACTTCGGCTTCAACTCGCTGGCTGCCGCTGCGTTGGTCGTGCTGGCGATCAATCCGTGCCATCTGTTTCACATCGGAGCGCAATTATCGTTCCTCTGCGTTGCCGCGCTGATTTGGACAGGCCGCCGCTGGCTCCGCCTGCAAAATGAGGACACAACTCTGAACCGGCTGATCGAGCAGAATCTCAGTTGGCCTTGGCGACCGATTCGGCGCACGAGCCGGCAATTCGTGCGCCATTCGCTCGATTTGGCGCGGCTGGGCTTGGTATTGTGGCTGACGTCGCTTCCGTTGGTGATGGCCCGATTCCATATTTTCTCGCCGGTGGCGTTGGTGATGGGCACATTGATTTTGCTGCCGATGCCGCTGGCTTTGATTGGCGGATTCGGGGTGTTGACGCTCGGCTCGATTTGCCCGCCGCTCGGAAAACTTTGCGGCTTGCTTTGCAACGTGAGTTTTGGGCTGATGGAAAAAGGCATCGACTTCGCCCACGATTTGCCCGGCAGTCATTTTTGGGTGCCCGGCCCGAGTGATTGGTGGCTCGTGGTTTTTTACGGCGGCTTGGCGCTGGCGGTTGCCTTTCCGCGATTTTGCCCGCCGCGTCGATGGTGCATCGCGTTGCTGGCCGGGTGGATCGTGGTCGGTTTCACCGCCGCTGCGTGGCGGCACGACCGGCATCAACTCGATTGCACGTTTTTGAGCGTCGGCCACGGCACCGCCGTGTTCGTCGAATTTCCATCCGGTCAAACATTGCTCTACGATGCCGGGCACATGGGCACGCCGGCTTCCGGCGCAGCAATCATCAGCGATTTTCTCTGGGATCGCGGTCTGCGACGCATCGACGCCGTCGTGTTTTCCCACGCCGATGCGGACCATTACAACGCGTTGCCGGGCGTGTTGCAAAAATTCTCGGTCGGCGCGGTTTTCGTGACGCCGCTGATGTTCGAGAAGGACAATGGGGCTGTCAAGGCATTGCGCGAGGCGATCGACCGACACGGCGTTCCGGTGCGCGAAGTTTGGGCGGGCGACCGTCTCTGCGTGGGCGACGGCTGCCTGGCCGAGGTGCTGTATCCGCCGCGCGCCGCCATTTTCGATCCGAAAAACACGAACACCAACAGCCTCGTGCTGCTGCTGGAATACGCGGGCCGGCGGATTTTGTTGCCCGGCGACTTGGAATCGCCAGGAATAGACGATATGCTGACGGAGGAGCCGCGTCGGTGCGACGTGCTGATGGCGCCGCATCACGGCAGCCGGCAGAGCAATTCGCCCGGTCTGGCCGCGTGGTGCAAGCCGCATTGGGTCATTTTCAGCGGTAGCGCGCGTTGGAACGTGCCGGAAGTCGATCGGACGTATCAGGCCGTCGGCGGCCGACCGCTGCACACGCACTTAAGCGGCGCGGTCCGCGTGCAACTCGGCGCCGCCGGAGTGAAAGTGACGCCGTTTTTGGAAAATTAACGACGAATGCCGACAACCACGGAGGAAAAAGACTGTCGATGGCTGATCGCCTTGGCCGCGGTCACGGCGGTCGTCATGTTCGCGCTGCCGCTTCTCTATCGTTTTCCGCTGCTCGATCCCGACGAAGGCTTGCACGCCTCGATCGCCCAGGAAATGCTCGACCGCGGCAATTGGATCGCGCCGAGTTTCTTGGGCCGGCCGTTCCTCGATAAGCCGATCCTCTACTTTTGGGTGCAAGCCGCGTCGCTGAAAGTGTTCGGCGAAACGGAAGCGGCCGTGCGATTGCCAGGCTTGTTGTTCGGATTTGTCGGCGCGGTGACCACCGGCTTGTTGGCTTGGGCGTGGTTTGGCCGGACCGTTGGCTGGACGGCCGGCATTTTTTACGCCACGACGATTTTGCCCGCCGCAATGGCTCAAGCCGCCTCGCATGATGTCGCGCTCATCCCGTGGATCAATCTCGCGCTATTGTTCCTTTGGGAATCGGAGCGTTTTCATGTTCATCGCCGTCGCGCGGCCGCGCTCTGCATTTTCGCCGCCGGCGTTTTCTTGGGCCTTTCGATTTTAACCAAAGGGCTGATGGGCGTCGCCGTCGTGGGGCTAGTTTACGGCGGCTGGTATGTGATGCAATGTTTTCGCCCATTTAGCGGCATGTTGAAAATGGGTGCCACTGCTGGCTTGCCCAGCAGTGCCCGTGAAGAAGTTGCGGAAAACACTGCTGGACAAGCTAGCAGTGGCACCCGACTGCAACTAGCATGGTCGTTCCTCTGGCGCATCGCCGCCGCGCTTTCCATCGCCTTGCTCGCGGCCGCGCCGTGGTATCTTGCCATGGAACGCCAGAATCCCGATTTCCTGCAATACTACTTCTTCAAGCGTCACCTGCTGGCCTTCGCCACCAGTTCGCAGCCGCACGGCAATCAGCCGTGGTGGTATTATTGGCCGATCCTTCTCGGCGGCGGCCTGCCGTGGATCGGATATTTGAGGAGAGAGGGATTGGGGATTAGGGATTGGAGATTAGATAAAGGAGGTTTAGCCATCTCTAATCTCCAATCCCTAATCCCTAATCCCTCCCTCCTCTGGCTTTGGCTGATCGGCTGGGCCGTCTTTCTGACGCTGGCGCAATCGAAACTGGCGACGTACCTCTGGCCGGCATTTCCGCCGCTGGCCATGCTGGCCGCCATTACCTGGGCGCGCTGGCTCGACGGGTCGCTCGGCGAAAATGCCAAGCGGTCGTTCGCCCGAACGTTCGTCGGCTCGTCGTGGATGGGACCGATCGTGTTGCCCGCGGCGCTGTTGGCCATCCGATGGGCGTGCGACGTTCGGTTCGCATGGCCGACGTGGGTGGGCGCCGGCATCGTGGCCGTCGTCTCGCTCGCTC
>CAZWNM010000479.1:0-2910 GCA_964635765.1 uncultured Planctomycetaceae bacterium
TTATTTTTGCAATTATAGCGTTGCCTTTCAGAAACACAATAACAGCCAATAACGAGGACGGTGACATTGCGGGTATTGGCGTGACAACCATACGCCGGCCGAGGCGATTATCGAAGTTGTCGGCCACGTGGGCGGTCGAGGATCTGGGTATGCGGTCAAGAATCCGGGTATGCGGCAAAAAACATTGTCTAGCCGTTTTCCAAAACCCACTGCACCGCGCGCCGATTGAGTTCGGCGGCGTTTCTGAGGTCGAGCTTGGTCTTGATGTTCTCGCGGTGGGCTTCGATCGTCTTGGGGCTGAGCGTCAACTTTCGACCGATCTGTTTGGTGGTCATCCCGTTGCCAAGCATCTGAAACACTTCCAGTTCCCGGTTCGACAATGTTTGGATCGGATCCCCATCCCCCGCCCTGCCGCCGCATGCCCGATGCAACAACCTAGTGGTCATTTGGGGACTGAGATAGATGTTGCCTTGAAGCACCTGACGGACGGCATACACCATGTTTTCGATGGGTTCTCTCTTGTTGACATAGCCCAACGCGCCGGCCTGCAGCGCACGTTCGGCGAACACCTTCTCGTCAAACATCGACCAAACGATGGTTTTTACGGCGGGATTGCTGGCTTTGACTTGAGCGATCAACTCGATTCCGCTGCTGTTGTTCAGCGACATATCGACCACGACCAGATCGGGGCCGAAGGACTCGATCTCTTTCGTCGCGTCAGCGACGTTGTCCGGCCCTTCCCGCACCTCAAAGTCCAATTCCCGCGCCAGCAATTCGGCCAAGCCGCGGCGAACAATGGGATGATCGTCCACGATCATGAGTTTTCGTTGATTGTTGCCCCGATGTTCCGTGGTCAAGGCGCTCATAAGTTCTCTTGACGTGTTTCGTTGAACACACGCGCTGTTCAACTTGCTGATAAGATAAATGGATTACAACACCGTGGGGCCCATTATGGTGCGCCAACCCCGCGCGTGCAATAGGGGAAAGGACTAGGAAGTTGCTCGGGAACGTCGGCCAAACCACGGAACCGACAAGCCGCTGTCTTTGCGTGCTTGTGCGAAGCCCCGCCGCGACGCTTAGGGGATTCCCCTATGGCGGCCATCGGTATTCCCACTGGGCCGACTCTAGCATTTCCCCGAGGGCCTGATCGGGAGCCCCTCGATTTCCGCTATTGCCGATTTTGGGATAATCACGGGCCGTGTCAACTCAACAACGTCCTTTGTTGGAAAAACATTCCGCATTTTTGTCCTCAACGCGGATTAGGTCACGGAGGTCCATCATGTCATTGATCGGCAAAAAAGGATATGCGGCGAAATCGGGAATATATCCGGTGTTCTCGCCGCGTTCCGAAAAACTGGCGTTTTCGCCGTGTTCCGAAAAAGAGGTCATGGAAAATCGGGCAAGCTCCCGCTTGCAACGGTCGCTCTACCCCGAAGTCCGTCGCGTTGCATGCGAATTTCATGAAGGCATGCTGAACCTTCGGGGACGCGTGTCGAGTTTCTATTTGAAACAGGTCGCTCAGACCGCTGTTTTGGAAATGGACGGCGTTGACGAGATCAACAACCTTCTGGAGGTCGTGACGCCTCTGGATCGCCCGTAAGCCGAACGCATCGCCGCCGGGGCCCGTTCATGTCGGTCACAACGTTTGTCATTTCATTGAAGACCCAATTTCACAAGGAGTGTGAGAAATGTTAGTGTTGAGCCGAAAAATAAATGAAAAGATTTGCATTGGCCGGAACATCGAAGTGCAAGTGCTGGAGACTCATGGGGACCGGGTGAAACTCGGCGTCATTGGGCCGCCGGAGGTTGCCGTGCATCGCGAAGAGGTCTACCGGCGCATCCAAAAGGAAAAGAATTTTGTTCCCGCGTGCGAAATGTGTCAGTATTGACAACAGAGGAAAAAAACATGTGGCAAAACAACACGGCGCTGCTGGAAGATGAGAACACGGCGCTTCTGGAAGATATTGACGTCGCGGATTGGCGTCCGTCGTTGGCCGTCGGAGACGCGGTTGGCGTGAGAGCCGGAACGGCGGACCCTGACTTTCCGGACAGGCAATTAGACGGCTGGACGGGAGTGCTAATCGCATTGGACAAAACCATCGCTCCCATGCGATGCCTGGTGCAATGGGACCGCACTACCCTGGACGGCATGTCGGCCGATTACCGCGTCCGATGCGAAATGGAAGATTTTGCATTGGAGCAGATGTGGCTTTCTGAAGATGATTTGGACGCGCAGCCAGCTTAAAACGATACGTCGTGCGACGTCGATCGAGTCGCTTTCACTTTCAACCGAAGGTTCTCAACCACAATGCCTGTCATCCGTGCCAAAGACAAAGACGATTGCGGCTCCTGCCAAATCCAAAAAGGCGTTCCAACGCTCAACGGCCGCGCCTATTATGCCTCGCGGAAGGGCGCGCAGATGCTGGTCGTGGAACGCCGCATCGGCCAGCGCATTCGAATCAACGGCGAGATCGAAATTGTAATGCTTCAAGCCGACAACGGCGAAGTTCGACTCGGCATCGACAGCGTGTCGGATCGGGCGTCCTAACGTCTCCCGTTGAGGCCGGTGCAGCGGACGATTTTCAATTCCAACGCTCCCGCAAACTCAGCGGAGTTTCGGCTGAGTGTGTGGGCAGGACTCGCCGAACGATCATCGGCAACGCAGACCTCAATAATACGCCGCCGGTTCGGCAACCATCGGCAGCATGACGTCATGGGCAAACTCGGCCAAGGTTGTCGGCGTTGTCGTTTCCGCCGAGCGCTGTTGATCCGGCCGCAGTTTTCCCGCCTCACCCGCTTCATACATCTCGAGCATCAAATCGGCCGCGTTTTCGCTGATGGCATTGTCCAGCAGGATGAGGTGGACCCGGTTGTCTAGACCACTGATTACGAATTCTTAGATAGAGGGGA
>CAZWNM010000480.1:0-2905 GCA_964635765.1 uncultured Planctomycetaceae bacterium
TGACCACCGCGGCGCAACGCCGAATCTTGATGACCTTATCGATCAGTTGTCCTTGGACTGCGTCTGTTGACATATGCAATTAGTGGTTAGTGGCCAGTGGTCAGTGGTCAGTGGCCAGCACCAAAATCTGTTGAGGAAAGGAAATATTTCAATTCAAGTTGTTTTCACTGACCACTGGCCACTGACCACTGGCCACTTTTTCTAAAACACCAATCCTGCTTCTCGGGCGGCGTCGGCCAACGCGGCGACGCGGCCATGATACTTGTACTCGCGGCGATCGAACACGACTTCCTTCACGCCGGCTTCCAACGCGCGCTCGGCAATCGCCTTGCCGATGGCCGCCGCGGCTTTTTTGTTGCCGCCGTAGCCGATCTCCGCGCGAATCGCTTTGTCCAGCGTGCTGGCCGAAGCCAGCGTCTTGCCCGCCGCATCGTCGATGATTTGGGCGTAACAATGCGTGTGGCTGCGGAAAATGCACAGCCGGGGCCGCGTCGTATTTTTCTTCAGGTGGTTGCGAACGCGAAAACCGCGCCGCGACCGTTGCTTGTAAGTTCGACTTTCGTGACTCATTGCATCTTCCTCCCCGCGACCAAGGCCGCGGCATTTCATGGTTACTTGTCGAGCGGCGCCATTGCCGCGACTACTTCACCATGGCCTTGCCTTGCTTGCGGCGGACATTTTCGTTCAAGTATCGGATGCCCTTCCCCTTGTACGGTTCCGGCTTCCGCAATGCCCGAACCGACGCGGCGAAGTGCCCGACCTGCTGCTTGTCGATTCCCTGAATCACCACGTGCTGTTGATCGGGAACCGTAATTTTCAAACCATCGGGAATCGGAACCTGAAGCTCGTTGGCCAACCCTACGCGAAGCTGAAGCGTTTTGCCTTGCAACGCGGCCAGATAGCCGACGCCTTGGATTTCCAATCGCTTTTCATAACCTTCCGTCACGCCGACGATCATGTTGGCGATCAGCGCCCGAGTCAAGCCGTGGAGCGCGCGGCTGAGGCGCTCGTCGTTGCTGCGGCTGACGGTGAGCGTTTTCGTCGCGTCGTCGTAGGCGACGGTGATTTCCGGCCGAAATTCCCATTGGAGCTTGCCCTTCGGGCCTTCCACGTGAATCGTGTGGTCGGCCACCTGGATCTTCACCGCAGCGGGGACCTGCACCGGCTTTTTTCCAATTCGAGACATAATAATTAGTGGCCGTTGGCCAGTGGTTAGTTACCAAACCTCGCAGAGCACTTCGCCGCCGAGTTTTCGCTGCCGGGCTTCCCGGTCGCTAATCACGCCGCGACTCGTGCTGATGATACGGATGCCTAATCCGCCGAGGACCGGCCGCAGGTCGGCGGCGCCGCTGTAAACGCGGCAGCCGGGTTTGCTGATGCGACGGATGCGGCGTATGACGCGTTCTCCGTTCGGGCCATATTTCAGGTGGACGCGAAGTTGGTTGGCCGGCTGGCTTTCCACTTCCTCCCAATCCCAGATATAGCCCTCGCGCTTCAGCACCTCGGCCAATCCTCGTTTCACCTTGGAAACGGGCAATTCAACTTGGGGCCGTTCGACTCGCACCGCATTGCGGATGCGCGTCAACATGTCGGCGATAGGGTCGGTCATCATCGGTATAGAGTCCCTTTACCAACTCGCTTTGCGAACACCGGGGATCAAACCTTGGTCGGCGAGCTTTCGGAAGCAGATTCTGCAAATCCCAAACTTCTGATACACCGCCCGCGGACGACCGCAAATCCGACACCGATTTACAGCACGGGTCGAAAATTTCGGCTTACGCAACGCTTTGGCAATCTTCGATTTACTAGCCATGTAATTATCCCAAACATCTACGCCGCTCGGAGCGGCATTCCCAGCCGGCGAAGCAATTCGCGGCCTTCCTCGTCGCTATTGGCGCTCGTCACCAACGTTATATTCATGCCTTGCGGCGTCGTGAACTTGTCGGGGTTCAACTCCGGGAACACCAACTGTTCGGTCAAGCCGAGGTTGTAGTTTCCACGACGGTCGAAACCGTTCGGATCGAGTCCGCGGAAGTCGCGCACGCGAGGCAATGCGATCGAAACCAACCGATCCAAAAATTCCCACATCCGCTTCCCGCGCAACGTCACTTTACAGCCGATCGGCAAGTTCTCGCGAAGCTTGAAGTTGGCGATCGCCTTCCGGCTCAACGTGATCAGCGGCTTTTGGCCGGTGATTTGACGCAACGCCTCCACTGCGTCTTCCATGTATTTCTTTTCCGCAATCGCCTTGCCAACGCCCATGTTGACGACGATTTTTTTCAGCCGGGGCAGCGAAAAAGGATTCGTGCGGCCGAACTTCTCGGCCAAACCCGGTAGAATCTCTTTCGCATATTTTTCCTGCAAACGCGGCGTCGGAATCACTTCCGGCTCTTTCGCCTGCTCGGCCTTGCTCGGTTTTTTCGCTTTGGCTGCACTCATGTCTATTTCACTCTCGCGTGCGAACGTTCGGCCGTTTAATCTTTATCTCATGCGGCCGGTGATCGCGGCTGTTTCTTGTTTCAACGATCCACTACCCACTACCCGCTATCCGCTACTTCGCGGCGTAGCTGGCCTTCGCCGGAGCGATTTGTCCGTTGCTCGCCCCGCACTTCTTGCAATAACGCTCCTTCGAGCCGTCCGGCAGGAATCGCGCGCCGATCCGGGCCGCGGCACCGCACTTCTCGCACACCAACTGCACGTTGCTGGCCGGCAACGGCATCTCTTTCGAGAGCCGCCCGCCTTGCGGATTTTTTTGGCTGCGCTTCACATGCTTGTACACCCGGTTGACGCCCTCGACAACCAGCTTGCCAAGCTTGCGATTCACGCGAAGCACCTTGCCGGTGGCGCCGCGATCGCGTCCCACCGTTACCTTTACCGTGTCGTTCGTTTTAATCCACATTGCATC
>CAZWNM010000481.1:0-2902 GCA_964635765.1 uncultured Planctomycetaceae bacterium
ATTGGAAAGCCGGATACAGGTGCTATTGGCCGGCACGGTGGCCGAAGAGATTATTTTCGGCGACGTATCGACCGGCGCGCAAAACGATTTGGAGCGGGCCACGGAGTTCGCCCGAAGCATGGTGATGGACTTCGGCATGAGCCGCTTGGGCAAGGTGAATTACCGCGAGAGCCATCGCTCGCCGTTTTTGGCCGGCGGCGACGATTTGTCGCGCGAGCGCAGCCACAGCGAGCAAACGAGTTGCGAGATTGACGGGGAAATCTCGCGCATCTTCAACGAATCGCTGGAAAAAGTTCGGAACATTCTGCAAACGCGGCGTAAGACGCTCGTGGCATTGGCCGAGCGGCTGATCGAGAAGGAAGTGATCGACAACCTGGAGCTTCAGCAGATTATCGAAGCGAACTCTCCGAACGCGGCGATCGTGCCCGGCACGGCCGACGCCGGTCGCCGTCCGGCCGAGGAGCCGCCGGAGCAGGCGGCCGAGGCGAAGATTGTCGAGAACGGGTGAGTCGCTGGTTCCCTTGACGCCCGCCGTCGCCGGTTGGTAGAATTGCGGCTTCTCGTTTTCTCGAAAACCCTCCTTCCGCCCCCGGATTGCCATGTCGGACCTCGTCATCCAGCGTGTCGCAACGTCTCGCCAAAAAAAGCAATTCCTCCAATTTCCTTGGACGCTTTACAAGGGCGACCCCTACTGGATTCCGCCGCTGCGCGACAGTCTGAAGGAGATGGTCAACTACACGCCGCATCCGTTTTACGATCGGAACACGATCCAAACGTTCTTGGCGTATCGCGGCGGCGAAGTTTGCGGACGCATCGCGGCGATCGTCAACCAGGGGCACATCGCTCAATACAATGACCGACGCGGATTCTGGGGATTTTTCGATTGCCGCGACGATCAAGAAGCGGCCGACGGGCTGTTCGACGCCGTGCGCCGCTGGTTGGCCGATCAAGACATCCACGCCGTGCGCGGGCCGGCCAATCCGTCGCTGAATTATGAAGTCGGTCTGTTGATCGACGGCTTCGATTCGACGCCGACCTTCATGATGACGTACAATCCGCCGTATTACCAACGGCTCGTGGAAAATTACGGATTCAAAAAGACGCAAGACATGTTTGCGTTCTGGGGCCATATCGACATGCTTCCGCAGATCGGCCAAAAGCTCAAGCCGATCGCCGAGCAGATCATCGAGCGATACAGCGTCAAACTCCGCACGCTCGACACCGCACATTTCCGCGAAGACGTCGAGATGTTCCTGTCGATTTACAATCGTTCGCTGGTGAACACGTGGGGGTTCGTGCCGATGTCGGCGGCGGAAATCAGCCATTTGGCGGGCGGATTGCGCCATCTGATCGTGCCGGAAATGACCGTATGCGCGGAAGTGGACGGGAAGGTCGTCGGCGCGGCGTTCGGACTGCCCGACTACAATCCTCGTATCAAGGAAATCAACGGCCGGCTGCTCCCGTTCGGGTTCATTCACTTGCTGCGCAATCCGAAGGCGATCAAACGAGTGCGGCTTATCAGCACGAACGTGCTGCCCGAATATCAGCGATACGGCCTCGGCTTGGTGCTGATGCACGGCTTGGTGCCGAAGGCGATCGAGTGGGGACTGCAAGAAGGCGAGTTTTCTTGGGTGCTGGAATCCAACAAGCTTTCCTACGGCGCGCTGAAAAAGGGCGGCGCGAAGATCACCAAAACGTATCGGATGTACGATCTCGACGAACCGCTTGCGGAAGAACAGACGAGGAGACTGGGAGACAAGGAGACTGGGAGACTCGCCGATCCGACCTCTGAAAAAAATCCCAAATCAAAAATCTCCCCGTCTCCCCGTCTCCCAGTCTCCCAGTCTTTGTCGCCGCTGGAAGTGCGCGAGGTGCGCAACGCCGCCGATGTGGAGCGTTTTGTAAAACTTCCTTGGTGCATTTACGCCGAAGACCCGAACTGGGTTCCGCCGCTCTTGGTGGAAGTGAAAGAATTCTTGAATCGCAAAAAACATCCTTTCTACCGACACGGCGACGCCACGCAGTTTATCGCCCTGCGCGGTGGTGAAACGGTCGGGCGAATCTTGGCCAGCGACGATCCGCTGTGCAACCAACAGCACGGCGAAAACGTCGGCTGTTTCGGAATGTTCGAGTGCGACAACGACCGCGAGGCGGCCGCCGGTTTGCTCGATGCCGCCGCCGGTTGGATCGCCGCGCACGGCCGCACGTGCATTCGCGGCCCGATCGACTATTCGCTCAATTATCCGTGCGCTTTGCTGGTCGAAGGTTTTGACACGCCGCCGCGCGTGATGATGAATCACAACCGTCGTTATTATGCCGGCTTGCTGGAATCGTGGGGATTGCAAAAGGCGAAGGATCTTTACGCCTGGTGGTTCACCGATCCGCTTGATTTAATGAAGAAATGGAAGACGCGGGCGGAGCGTCTCGCCAACCGGGGCAGCGTGGTCATTCGGGTGTTCCGCAAAAACGATTTCGAGGCCGAAGTGCATCGATGTCAGGAGATTTACAACACCGCGATGAGCGATTTGTGGGGTTCCGCGCGGCTCACCGACGCGGAGTTTCATTATCTTGCCAAGCAGTTGCATAAAATCGGCGTGGCCGACCAAACGTTGCTGGCCGAGGTGGACGGCCGCGCGGTCGGAGTTGCGATCACGCTGCCCGACATCAATGAGGCGATTCGCCCGCTCAACGGCCGATTGACGCGATACGGCCTTCCGTTGGGCCTTTTGAAATTGTTGTGGCGGAAGCGGCACATTACGACGGGCCGCATGATGGTGCTCGACGTGCTGAAAGAGTATCGCCGCCGCGGCATCGCCGAGATGCTGATTCTTCGCACGCTCGATTACGGCAAAAACGTCTTGGGCTACACCGGCGCGGAATTGGGTTGGACGTTCGAGGACAA
>CAZWNM010000482.1:0-2894 GCA_964635765.1 uncultured Planctomycetaceae bacterium
GCTGCAAAAAATCGTCGACAGCAAGTTGGACGTTACTGAAGACGACGTGTTTTGGGCAAGGCGGCAGTTCGCGTACATTTGCGCCGCTCGCGGCGGTTTTCTGAATCTTCAGAAAGCGGAAAATCTGCTCGAACAGAATTTGGCCGGTCCGAGTCAGGCGGCGACTGATCGCCGCGAACTTGCCCGATTGTACGCCATGGATCCCCGCCTGCCCATGCGAGCCAAGGCCATCGAGCTTTTCGAGAATCTGCTCCAAGACCGTTCGGCCTCGGCCGACGACCGCATGACGCTGGCTCGGCTGTATTTGGCCGGCGGAGTCTGGCTCAAGGCCGGCGCCAGGCTCCGCGGCATTATTGTCGATTACGACAGAGAGCCGCGATACCTTATTGCCTACATCGAAGCGCTATTGCAACACAAGGAAACGTCCGACGTCGGAATGTACATCGAACGATTGGAAAAACTCATCCCCAATTCATTCGCCGCAGTCGATCTTCGGGCCGATTTGTTGTGCGCCACCCATCATCCGGAACAAGCGTTCGATCTTCTGGCGGGCTACCTCGACAATAAAAGTTCGATGCCCGCCGATCGCGCCGTTCGACTCCGCCTCGTGGCTGAAAAACTCGCGCAACTGGGGCGCCAATTGGAAGATTCCAAACAGAAGCCTCTTGCCGAAAAGTTCATCCAGCAAGCTGAATCGCTCCTCCGCGAGTTCATCGCCGGCAACGCCGAACAAGAGATTTTATTGGCGGCATTCTTGGGCGCCAACGGCAAACCGGACGAGGCGTTGAACGTGCTCGATAGGGTGTGGGGGCACGTCAGCGCCTCGAATGTCGCGCAAACTGCCGCCGTCATTTTACACAACGGCAACCTCGAAGGAAAACAGCTGCAACGGCTGAACCGAATCGTTCGGTCGGCAATCAAAAAGTTCGAGCGACCGCTCCCGCTTCTGCTCGATCTGGCCGAAATTTGCACCGCTCAGAAGAATTACGCCGAAGCCGTTGACATCTATCGTGAAATCTTGAATAAAGACCCCAAAAACGTCATGGTGATGAACAATCTCGCCGTGCTGTTGGCATTGCGCGGCGAGCATCTCGACGAAGCCTTGCAACTTGTCAATCAAGCCCTCGAGATTGCGGGTCCCATCGGCGCCATACTCGACTCCCGAGCTATCGTCTATATTGCCATGCACGAGTCGGGAAAAGCCATGGAAGACTTGCAATCCGCGATGGCCGACGGCGAAACCCCCGTCGGGCTCTTCCATCGCGCGCAAGCCTGTGCATTGGCCGGCCGCGGAAGCGAGTCGAAAAACGCCTTGGCTGCCGCCTTGAAAAAAGGACTGACTCCAAAGATGCTTCATCCGCTGGAGCGGCCTGTTTTGGAAAAAATGACGCAATTGCGAAAGTAATGCACGGCGCCCCATCGGCGCAATCGAATCTTAACGTTTTTTAACGGATTGTTGGTTGTTAAGGCAGACTTTACGGCAAGGCGAATGCCGAGTATACTTTTTCAGACGTGTGAAACGCCTTACGACTGGCCACACAGCAACTTGCGCCCGTAGCTCAACTGGATAGAGCATCGGTCTTCGGAACCGAGGGTTAGGGGTTCGAATCCCTTCGGGCGTACTTTGATAACTCATTGCTGTGAAAGCACTTAGTAAAAGAGGCTCCAAGACCTTAGGTCTCGGAGCTTCTTCAAGTCCCCCACATAAGCGACTTTCTTGCATCAGCGCCGTGCAAGACAAGGGGCGATGTCGGCAAGACCGGCGTGGCGATCAAGCCGAGGTATTGGGGCGCCGGCCGCGCCGCCTGGTTCGAAGGGCAGGGACGAACCGATGGCGCGGATCCTCTACAGGTCGCTCTTGCCGCCCCCCGCAAGCTCGCGGAGCGACGCACGCCAGAGTATGTTGATTCGGGCGACATGGATGATAGAGGATGATAGCCGCGCTTGCTCAGCCACCGGACGCGAGAAGGACCTATCGACATTCGCCTGGAAAAAACGTGGCGATGGCATCGGCAGCCGCGAACCATTATCCGTCTGGCCCAACACGTCCTGGCGTTGGCCGCCTGGCATAGTCCATCAATTCAGCAAGTGCAGCATGCTGAAAAAGTCGGATTTTGAGATTCCGGGTGCCATGCCCACGCTTGCGTCGGCATGTTTTTTTACGTATGTTTACAGTGTTGTCCAGTTTCCAATCCCCAATCCCCACGGCCTTCCTCCATGCTCCAAAGTCCGCTGATGAAAGCCGTTCGCCGCGAGCCGGTCGCGCAAACGCCCGTCTGGCTCATGCGGCAAGCGGGCCGATTCTTGCCGGAATATCGAAAATTGCGTCAATCGACGCCGTTTCTCGAACTGTGCAAAACGCCCGACCTCGCCGCCGAAATCATGATCGCCACGGTTCGCCGGCTCGGCGTCGATGCCGCCATTCTCTTCTCCGATCTGCTGTTGATTCTCGAACCGATGGGCATGCAGCTCGAATTCTCCGCGGGCGGTGGACCGGTGCTGCATAATCCGTTGCGAACCGCGACGGATGTCGATCGTCTCGCCGAACTCGACTCGGTCGAGCCGCTCGGGTTCGTTATGGAAACGGTCCGCAAAACCCGAGAGGGCCTGCCCGATTCGATTCCGCTCATCGGTTTCGCCGGCGCGCCGTTCACGCTGGCGGCGTACGCGATCGAGGGCGGAACGAGCCGCGACTATCGGCTTGCGAAAGCCATGATGTACACCGACACCGGCGCGTGGGACGCCCTGATGGCCCGGCTCGCCCGCGCGGTCACGCTGTATCTCAACGCGCAGATCGACGCCGGCGCACAGTTGGTGCAGGTTTTCGACAGTTGGGCCGGCTGCCTGGGCGTCGAAGATTATCGCCGCTACGTGCTGCCGCACACCCGATCGGT
>CAZWNM010000483.1:0-2883 GCA_964635765.1 uncultured Planctomycetaceae bacterium
TACGGGCGGGCCGCCGCTTCCGATGAAGCTTATCTAAAAGCCGTTGCCCCAATGCTGAAGCGGAGCAAACTGGCCGTGCTGTTGCTGCCGGGCGTTGGCATCAAGGAAGACCTCGACATGGCTGCCGATCTCGGCGCCAAGGTCGCTCGCATCGCCACCCACGTTACCGAGGCCGACATCTCTGAACAGCACATGGGGTTGGCCAAAAAACGCGAAATGGAGGTGATGGGCTTTCTGATGATGGCCCACATGGCCCCGGTTGAAACGATGGTCCATAACGCGAAACTCATGGAAAGCTACGGGGCCGACTACGTCTACGTGGTCGATTCCTCGGGCTATATGTTGCCGCCGGAAGTCAAAAAGCGAGTGACCGCTCTGAAAACGGCCCTGAAATGCCGCGTTGGCTTTCACGCCCACAACAACCTGGGGCTGGCGATCGGCAATACCCTGGCGGCGATCGAGGCGGGAGTCGATATTGTGGACGGGTCTTTGCGTGCCATGGGCGCCGGAGGCGGCAACGCTCCCACGGAAACCGTCGTTGCCGTGTTGAAGCGGTTGGAGATCGAGAGCGGCGTCGACTTATACAAGATTTTGGATGCGGCGAAACTCGTCGATCAATACAAGAGCCAATCCCTGCAAGGGCCCGATGCAACGCTGATGTTGGGATACGCCGGGGTTTACTCCAGCTTCTTGTTGCACACCGCACGGGCCGCCGAGCGGTTCCATGTGAATCCCCGCGACATCTTGGTCGAGTTGGGCCGGCGGCGCATCGTCGGCGGCCAGGAAGACATGATCATCGACGTAGCCTACGAACTGGCCGGAAAAAAATAATGCACACAAAATGCTTGCCTAGCGACGGTGCGGAGTTTCGCGTAAAAGAGTCTCGCGGTTTGTCCGAACCGTCGGCGCCGAAGATACTCGGCATCACGGCCGAGCGCTCGAGCAAGCACGACAAATCGGTTACCGACGCGATTCCCTATTTTCAGAACTGGCGCGAGGCGGCCCAACAGATCAAGACCTACGCCATTGCCAACCTCGACAAACTATTGGTCGAGTTTGAGCGGAACATCACGGCCCGCGGGGCCACGGTGTTATGGGCCAAAGACGCCGCCGAAGCGAACCGCTACGTGCTCGACATCGCCCAAAAACACAACGTCAAGCGGGTGGTGAAGGCCAAGTCGATGGTCAGTGAGGAATTGGACCTGAACCACGTGCTGGCCGATTCGGGCATCCGTGCGGTCGAAACCGACTTGGGCGAGTACATCGTGCAATTGGCCGGACAGCGGCCGAGCCATCTTGTCGCGCCTGCCATCCACATGTCGGCCGCCGACGTTGGCCGCTTGTTCGTCGACAAGCTGGACGAAGCATATACCGAGGAACACCATGCCCTGGCCGACATCGCCCGACATCGTCTGCGCGAGGAGTATCTTGTCGCGGACATGGGCATCTCGGGTTGCAATTTCGCCGTTGTCGATACGGGGACGATCGTTGTCGTTGAAAATGAGGGGAATGCAGGCCTTTCGACCGCCGTCCCGCCCGTCCACGTCGCCTTGATCGGCATCGAAAAAATGATGCCGAAAATCGACTACCTCCCGCTGTTTCTCAATCTGCTTGCTCGAAGCTGCACCGGCCAGAGCCTTACCAGCTATACCCATCTCATTGACGGAGTGACGCCGGGCCAAACGCTGTACGTGATTCTGCTCGACAACGGGCGGAGCAACGTGCTGAAAGATCCGGCGGCTCTGAAGGCGTTGCACTGCATCCGGTGCGGCGCCTGCATGAACGCTTGCCCGGTCTATCGCCGTGTCGGCGGCTGGGCCTATGGCTGGGTCTATCCCGGCCCCATCGGCTCGATTCTTTCGCCCCACCTGATCGGCTTCAAGAAAGCTGGCAAGCTGCCTTTTGCCTCATCGCTGTGTGGGGCATGCAGCGAAGTCTGTCCAGTTAAGATCGACATTCCCCATCAACTCGTTCATCTACGGAATCGAGCGGTCAATGAGCCGTCGCCGATGAATTCCTGGAGCGAGCGGCTGACTTGGATGGTTTGGGCGTGGTTTATGGCTGGCGCGCTCCGGTACAAGGCGTTAATGATCGGCGTGCGGATCGGCGTGCGGCTGGCGAAATTCCTCCCTTGGCATCCGGGCAAGCTGGGGGCTTGGACGCGCGGTCGCGAGTTGCCTAAGGTGCCTGGCCCCGACTTCCGCGCTTGGTGGCGCCGGCACGGCGACGAGTTCAAGCGGTGAACGTGCAACCGTCAACGAATCGCCATCGCCTGTGGCCGCCCGGACAAGGATTCCACTTTAGAATAGCGCGTTCGAGGCATGGGCGACACAAACGGTATTCATCCGTTCGTCGCGGCCTGGCATCACACGTTCGAAACGGTCCTTCTTACAGGCTCTTCACAAGTCCGTGGGCGACAAATAGCAATCGAGCCGAAATGCGGTCTGGGGCCAGCCGGCATAGCTTGGACGCGGCAAGGCGGTAGGCTTCAATTTGCGGGCGGTAGATTTCGACTCGCACATCGACGGCCGTGAGGTCATCGGCCGTAAGGACGTCGCTCTTGAAGTCCACCACGTCGGCAGCGACGGTGCGATCTCCGTCGCAAAGCGTGACGAGGCGGTCGATGGCGCCGTTGAGGATCGTGTTTCCGTTCCGCACGGCAAACGGCCGCTCGCGCCAGACTTGCCATCGCCACCGGGTTCCGCCATCCATTGCGTGAATGGCGCAGGCGGCGCCGGCCTTGGGCGGCTGCCGATACGTGGAACGACACAACACTTCACGGATGGCCGGCCGTTCGAGAGACGCGTAAAACTTTTTCAGCAATTCATCGACGTTCAGGCCAGCGAACTGCGGCGCGGCGGCAATGTGTCGCAATGCGTCTTC
>CAZWNM010000484.1:0-2067 GCA_964635765.1 uncultured Planctomycetaceae bacterium
ATTCCACCAATGTACTGAAAGGGTTCGATTTCAACGAAAAAGTCTTGAAAAATGAATTAGTCAACAAGGCCAAAAAGAATTGCTATTATGCTCGCACACGCCAGCCCGTTTGTCAATCCGCCGCCACAATCGATCGGCTTGGGCGTTACTGCTCACTTACGCCGCGCTCGATCAGAAATCGCTGGATGGCAGCCACGTCGGTCAAGTCCAACGCCGCGGCGGGCGATATGCTCACGCCGAACTCCCGCTCCAACGCCAGCATCAGCGCCACGTGTGCCATCGAGTCCCAACCGGCGACGTTCAAGAACGACATCGAATCGTCCACTTGGCTCACGCCGAACGCTTGTTGAAAAACACGATTCAGTCGCGTGTGCATTGCCTACTCCGGGAAGTGCGTTTCTTCGATGCGCAGGAATGGAAAAGTTTTTGGGCGGAAGCCGGACAACTCGAATCGCCAAACGGTGCGATGGTCGGCTTCCGATTCGGAAATCATGCTAAAGCCCACGCTCCGCCAGAAATCGGCGACGAGGCTGTTTTTGGGCGTCGGCACGTATTCCGCCTCGACAGCCGCAACGCCTTCCGCAGCCGCGTCGCGCAAAATGCGGTCGGCCAACACATGCTCCACTTGCCGGCCGATGACACGGCAGCTTAGCAAGAACGTGTCGATGCGCCAACGGCCGTTTTCCGAAATCGCGACGGCCAGCCCGACCGTGCCGTTGTCGCCGAAACGGTCCAGCAGCCGCAACACGTACACGCGACAGGTCGGATCGGCCAGAAACGCGGCCACGTCGGCCTCCGTGTAGCGGCGAGTCGTCAGATTGAATTGATTCGTTCGTTGCAAAAGCCGGGCGATTCGCCGAACGTCGCCCTCCATGGCCGGCGCGATGGACACGCACATGTCGAGCGATTTCAAAAACTCTTCGACGCTCACGGCCGTTTGCCGCAATTGCTCCCGCTGCCACTGGGCCGCATACATTTCGCCGCGCCGGCGGTCTTCGTCGGTCAGGCCGGCCACCGCGAAACACGACGTCTCACGCAGCGTTTGGGCAAATAACGCCGGATTCAAAGGCATTTCGAGCGTATCGACTTCCGGAAGCATCCGCCGCATCATGTCGCGCTCGGCCGGATTGTCGTCGATGAACATGAAGCTATCGACGCCCAATTTCAATTCCTCGGCGATGTGACGCATGTTCGACGGCTTGTCGAGCCAATTCGCTTGGATCGACGCGAAGTGCCGCTCGCGCAACATCATGTGCGGATGCTCGGCGAGTACGCGGCGAACGTCTTCGAGGTTATTCTTGCTGTTGACGGCCAACACGACGCCTTGCCCAAAAAGTTCCAGCACGGCTTTTTGGAACTCGACGAACTCCCGGCCCGGCGAATCGGGGCCAAGTTGAATGCCGTCCAGCCCGTCCTCGCCGATGACGCCGCCCCATAGCACATTATCGCAATCCAACACGAGGCATTTGCGCGTCAGACCCTTTTGCGCCCGCGCGCACGCAATAAGTTTTTCCGCCAGGCGGGCGAGAAACATTTCGCTGAACGGGCAATATACCATCGACAGCATTTCGGGCGACAGGCTTTCGCGGTAGCCGAAATACGAACACAGGCCATCCACGTCACACACTTGCACATGGACGTTGCCGGCAAACGTTTCGAGAATCCTGCGATTCGCCTCCCGCACGGCCAGCATCGCATCGTCGGGCGCAATGTGAAACGGCCAGGAGGGCGGCGCCGTTAGCGTCGTCGGAACCAACACGCCGGTCGCATTGCGCGCGAACGCATCGGCCAGCGCCGTCAACGTCGCAACGACTTGCTCAGCCGCTTTGTTCGCATCGTCGGGCGTCGTCATCGCGTCTTCCGGCCAACCCAATGCCGCCGGCGACGCAAGGAGTACAGTCATGTCGGGGCGGAACGCATGAAGGCCGCTTTGCGGATTGAGAATCTCTTGGTGAAGTTGCCCGAGTCCGCCGACGTACGTTTCCATCGCAATGCCTTGCGCGGCGGCCTCAACGGTCGCGTAATCGGCCAGCGAACCGAGAATATCGGCGCGCTCGCGCAGCGCCA
>CAZWNM010000484.1:2077-2869 GCA_964635765.1 uncultured Planctomycetaceae bacterium
TCGACGGTGTAGGAGCTTAAAAGCGCCAATCGCAAGCGGATCTTCGGCGTTTCGGCACCGGCGGCGAACGTTTTGCGGATTTCGGCCGCCGCCCGGCGATGCGCGATCCACGAGCCCGCCGTCCTGGCCTGTTCAGCGATTTCGCGGCTATTCATGATTGCGGCTCGCTTGTTCGCTTTCGACAAACTCGATCAAATCGCACTCGGCGGTGACGACGAAAGCGACGCGGCGGCCGGAAATCGCCGGCGCCGGCGCGGGCTCTTGCGTCAATCGCGCTTTGCCGTCGCGAAAAAGTGTTTCGAGATGAGCGTCGAGGTCGTCCACCTCGAAACAAAGGTGATACAAGCCGCCGCCTCGCCGAAGAAAAGCAACAATCGGGCTGTTCGGCCCCATCGGTTCCAGCAGTTCGATGCCGACATCGGTTTGCGTTTCGAGGAAGAGGATGCGAACCTGCCGCGCGGCGTCTTCGACGATTGTTCCGGCGGGAGCGCACCCGCAAACGTCGGCCAGCGATCGAGCCGTGGCCTCGACATTGTTGCACACGTAAGCGATATGATGCAGTTTCATCAGTTTCAGCGGCGGCACACGGCGTGTGCGGACTACATCAATTATAGCTCGCGGAAATTCGCCCGGGACAGCTCCAGTCGCACCATTTCTACGGTTTTGCCGCGTCCGTCGGTGAATTGACGCAGGGATTTGTATTTTTGGAAGCCGAGTTTTTTCATGGTGATATAGCTCGCCACATTATCGGAGTTCACGTCGGCATAGATGCAGTCGAGGCCCAAAACGTCG
>CAZWNM010000485.1:0-2852 GCA_964635765.1 uncultured Planctomycetaceae bacterium
CAATACGGAGCCGGCCTATTTGAAACTCGCAATCGAGTCGGTTCAGGCGCAGTTCTATCGCAATTGGGAACTATGTATCGGAGACGACGCCTCCACGAATCCGGAAACGATCGCGTTGCTTGCGTCGCTTGGCAAGCAGGATCCGCGCATTCACGTCAGCCGCTTGCCGAAAAACGGCGGAATTTCAGCGGCGTCCAACGAAGCTCTTCGGATCGCTCGTGGCGAGTTTTGCGTCCTCATGGACTCGGACGACGCGTTGACGCCGCACGCTCTATTCGAAATGGCGGAAGCAATCCAAGCAAATCCTCACGCGCGATTTTTCTACAGCGACGAGGACAAGATCGATACGGCGGGCAATCGCTACGACTTTTTTTTCAAACCCGATTGGTCTCCCGACCTCTTTTCCTCGTACAATTATCTGAACCATCTAACCGTCATCCAAACGGAGTTGCTGCGATCCGTGGGCGGTTTCCGCTCGGAATATGACGGCAGCCAGGACTACGATCTCTATTTGCGAGTTACGGAGGAGACGAAAACAGCCCTCCACATTCCGAAGGTGTTGTACCATTGGCGAGCTTGTCCAGGATCGGGGGCGGCTACTCGCACGGCGAAAATGCCGGCGCACACCGCGGCGCAGCGCGCGCTCCAAGAGTCCTTCCGTCGCCGGGACATTCCCGTCACGGTGGAAGAGGGATTCACGCTGGGCCATTGGCGAGTCCGTTACAAAATCGCCAAAGATTATCTCGTTTCCATCCTCATGCCCACCGGCGGCAATCTCGAACTCCTCGAGCAATGCCTGCGCGGATTGAAAGAGGAAACCAGCTACAAGCGTCTGGAGTTGATCTTGGTCGACAATTCCAAGGCCGACGGGGTCAAAAAACTCTTCGATCGGAAAATCAGCAAGGAGTTCTCGGCTCGCTATCTCGATTTTCGCAATGAGCCGTTCAACTATTCCGTCCTCAACAATCGCGCGGCCGAGGCCGCGGCGGGCGAACTTCTCCTGCTGCTGAACGACGATGTGTTTCCGATCAATCACGATTGGCTCGAAGCCATGATCGAGCATGCGCAGCGTCCGCAAGTGGGAGCCGTCGGCGTAAAACTTCTGCTCCCCGACAATACGATTCAACATGCCGGCGTGGTGGCCGGACTAAGCGGCTGCTGCGATCATGTTTTTCGAAGGTGCCAAGACATGGAAAGCATCTATTTTTATTTCCTGCAAATCGTGCGAAACTGCAGCGCCGTGACGGCCGCCTGCCTCATGCTTCGCAAGAGAGTTTTTCAAGAGGTCAACGGTTTTGATGAAAAACATTTGCCGGTCGCCTTCCAAGACGTCGACTTATGTTTGAAGATCGCCGCGAAGGGATACTACAATGTCTATACGCCTCACGCGAGACTCTATCACCTCGAGTCGGTGACGAAAACGGAAAAGGTTCCCGCACATACGGAACGAATGGTTCTGTGGGAGCGGTGGAGCCACATTTTGACCTGCGATCCCTTCTACAACCACAATCTTGCCCGTTACAGCCCTAGGTGCGACTTCCGCACGGAGTCGGGTTATTGATCGTCGAAAGCATTGCGCCGCAGTGCGGCCGTGTATGTCGAGTGATGCCATTCGGAAACGCCGGTTTTGTCGCCATCGACATTGGCCAGATTCTTTGGGCCGAAGTCACCTCGCAGGCGATGGCGAATTGCAACTCGCGACGGACTCGTAGGTAGTTTGCCTGTTGAAAACTCAGGGGATGACGCTCGCTCCGTAGAGGGGGCGTCAACCCCGTCGTCGCCGAGCGCCGATCCAAAAACAAAAAACCTTCCGATAAAACAAACATTTTGCGTTACGCGCTTAGCGCGGCCGAGAAAAAAGAGTATAATAGCGAGATATGTAACGTTTTTGTCGAGGATCATCATGGCCGGCATCACGGTTCAGGACATTCGAGAAGCAGGGGTAGTTGGGGCCGGCGGCGCCGGGTTTCCCACCCACGTCAAACTTGCCGGCAAGGCCGATACCGTCGTGGTCAACGCCGCGGAGTGCGAGCCCTTGTTGCATAAAGACAAGGAGCTGCTCCGCAACTACGTCGACGACGTCATCGAGGGCGTGGCAATCGCCAAGCGGTTGGTCGGGGCCTCGCGCGGCATCATCGGCGTCAAGGAAAAGTATGGCGACGTGATCGACCTGCTTCGGGTGAAATTGCCCACGGGCATGGAAGTTGCGCCGCTGGTGGACTCGTATCCGGCCGGCGACGAATTCATCTTGGTCTACAACGTTTTGGGCCGCATCATTCCGCCCGGCGGAATTCCGTTGGCCGTCGGCGCGGTCGTGGTGAATGTCGAAACGGCCATCAACGTCGCCAACTCCGGCAACCGGCCGGTGACCGAAAAATATCTAACCGTGGCCGGCGCGGTGGCTGAACCGGTGACGCTCCGTGTTCCGATCGGCGCGACGCTCGCCCAATGCGTTGCGGCAGCCGGCGGGCCGACGATTGCGGACGACAATTACGTTGTCGGCGGCGTGATGATGGGCTATCTCGAACCGAATCACAATGCGCTCGTCGATAAAACGACCGGCGGCATCATCGTGTTGCCCGACGATCATGTGTCGGTGCGGCGACGGCGTGACGATTGGAAGACGATCGTCCGAATCGGCCGCAGTGCGTGCGATCAATGCAGTTTTTGCACGGAACTGTGCCCCCGTTGGCTTTTGGGCCATCCGATCGAGCCGCATCGGGCCATGCGAAGCCTCGGCTTCAACATGGTCGGCGAAGCGAACGTGGCCGGCACGCAATTCTGCTGCGAATGCAATCTGTGCAGCTATTATTCGTGTCCCGAAAGTTTAGATCCCAAGAGCGTTTGCGGCC
>CAZWNM010000486.1:0-2850 GCA_964635765.1 uncultured Planctomycetaceae bacterium
CTCCAATCGCCAATCCCTTTAAGAACTTCGCCAGCCGTAACGACGCCACCAGGGCGTTTTCACGCAACTGAATCATGTCTTTCGCGCTGGCGGGCCGACGCCACACCGCGCCCAACGCCGCGCCGAATTGGGCCGCAACAGTTCGCTGATTCACAAGATGCTCCACGTCGGGCGGCAACGTCTCGTCGGCCAAATCGTTGATGACCCGCACCGAGGAGAACGGCACTTGCCGCCGGCGGCACACTTCAGCCACCGCGAATGTTTCCATATCGACGGCCACGGCGCCGAATCGCTCGAAAAGTTTTTGGCGTTGGCTCGGCAATCGCACGACGTGATCGGCGGTCAGCAACGTGCCGCGATAGACGCCGGGCGTCGGTTGCGAGAGCGGCGCGTTTGTATTTGGGGTGCCACTGCTGGCTTGCCCAGCAGTGCATTGGAGTGATTCCCAGCCGGCACTGCTGGACGAGCCAGCAGTGGCACCCGTTTCCAATTCCACCGGAATCTCCGCCACGGTGCCGCCGGTTTCGCACAACAGACGATCGGCCAACAGAATGTCGTTGCGTTTCAAGCTCGGGCAAAGCGCACCGGCGAATCCGGCCGAAATGACGATGCCGGGCCGATGGCCATCGATCAAAAGTTCCGTGGCGCGGCGGGCGTTTTCTCGGCCTGCGCCGGCAAGCACGATGACGGCCCGCCGTCCGTTCAATCCGCCTTCGCGTGCCAAAAATCCGTTGCCGCGAGTGGTGACCGATCCCTTCAACAAGTCTTCGAGACAGCCGGATTCGATTCCCAGCGCGAAAACGAACCCGACGTGGCAAGTTTTCGGGGCGACGGCGGGCGGCGCGTCGTTTGGCTTTGCATCGGCCGTAAGCTGTCCCTTTGCCGCCTGCACGACCGACTGTTGCAATTTCGCCTTCGCGGCGTTTTGGAGCCAAGTTTGCAAAAGACGGTTCAGCATCGTGGGCTCATCAGGGGCGTCTATGCCGGCGCAACGAAGAATCCCGTAATTCCAGCGAGCGGCTTCACTACGATCGGAATGACTGTTGCCAAGATTTTTTGCCGCACTCGAAACGACGGAGTTTCGGCATCACGGCTTTCTCCCGCCACGTAATGATGGCCGAATTATAGCAGACGCGAGTCGAGCGATCAAACGGCCGAAAGGGCACGCCATCCGGAGTTTCCGGCGTTGCCATCGTTGGAAAATCGTTTTGGCCGCTGACAAAGCCGCGAAAATCACGCAAATTCCGATCTTTTGCGACAGCGGCGGCGGCGGAAACGTATTCTATCAATGCCATGTGGAGGAAATAGGGCGAAAGGCGGAACACCCTTGACCTAATCCATCCATCAGTGGAAAATACGGCATTCTCCAATTTTCCCCCATGCGAGCGAAGCGTCCATGCCAGCCAGCACCCAAGTTCCCAACGCTGCCGGCCGTTTTGGCTTGTTCGGCGGCCGTTATGTGCCCGAAACCTTGATCCACGCGCTCGACCAGCTCACGGCCGAGTACGACAAGGCGGCGGCCGATCCATCGTTTCATGCGGAATTGGCGGAATTGTATCGGCATTACGTCGGCCGGCCGTCGCCGCTGTATCATGCGGAGCGATTGAGCAAGCGATGCGGCGGGGCGCGGATTTATCTGAAACGGGAAGACCTCAATCACACCGGCGCCCATAAGATCAACAACACGCTCGGGCAGGCTCTTTTGGCTCGGCGGATGAAAAAGCCGCGCATGATCGCCGAAACCGGGGCCGGCCAGCACGGCGTGGCCACCGCCACGGCCTGCGCCCGATTCGGAATGGAATGCGTCGTGTACATGGGCGAGGAAGACATTCGCCGGCAGCGGCCGAACGTATTCAGCATGAAACTGCTCGGCGCGGAAGTTCGGCCGGTGAAAAGCGGCTCGCGCACGCTGCGTGACGCCACGAACGAGGCGTTCCGCGATTGGATGGCATCGGTCGAAAACACGCATTATTGCCTCGGTTCGGCCGTCGGTCCGCATCCGTTTCCGCGGATGGTGCGCGATTTTCAATCGGTGATCGGCCGCGAGACCCGGCAGCAGTGTTTCGAGCAGATCGGACGGTTGCCCGACGTGATTGTGGCATGCGTCGGCGGAGGCAGCAACGCGGCCGGCATGTTTTATCCGTTCGTGGCCGATGAATCGGTCGCGATGGTGGGCGTCGAGGCGGGCGGACGATCGCCGCAATTGGGCGACAACGCCGCCACGCTCTGCTACGGCCGGCCCGGCATCTTGCACGGCAGCTATAGCTACGTGTTGCAAGACGACGACGGGCAGACCAGCGACGTTCACAGCATTTCCGCCGGGCTGGATTATCCAGGCACCGGGCCGGAACACAGTTATTGGAAAGACACGGGCCGGGCGACGTACACCAACGCCGGCGACGACGCGGTGCTTCATGCGTTCGATTCGCTGGCGAAGTTGGAAGGCATTTTGCCCGCCTTGGAAAGTTCCCACGCCTTGGCCGAGGCGATTCGGATTGCGCCACGTCGAAAGCCCGACGAGATTATCGTCGTTTGTCTTTCCGGCCGCGGCGACAAAGACGCCGCCGAAATAGCACGGCTTAAGGGCGTGGAGATGTAGGCATTAATGGCCAGTGGCCAGTGGTCAGTGGCCAGTAAATCATCACAAACGACTTTCTAGCCCCTAGTCCCTAACCCCTAGTTCCTCAGCCATGTCCGCCATCGACACCCTGTTTCATCAACTCCGTTTATCCGGCCGCAAGGCGATTATGCCGTTCATTACGGCGGGGGACCCGAATTTGGCGTTCACCGCCGAAGTGATCCGCCGACTGGCGGGCACGGGCTGCGCCATGCTCGAATTGGGCATTCCCT
>CAZWNM010000487.1:0-2848 GCA_964635765.1 uncultured Planctomycetaceae bacterium
CGCTTCGAAGCATGGCGGCCAACATGCCGCCGTGACCGTCGGGACTCACGGCAACTCGGTCGGGCGCGTCGAGCAGCACGCGGCCGGTCGCGGCTTCAACGGCCGGCATCGTGCCTTGGCAGAAAACGAACAAATCTTCTTCCGGCAAGCCGAACCGCCCATGCTCGGTCAAAAACGCGACGGTTTCGTCATGCGTGGCCGGACTGGTCATCAAATAGAGCGGAATGGAAACGCCGTAGCGCCGGGCGGCGGCCACGATCTTTTCGACGTGGATTTGGAAGAGTGTTTTTTGCGAAAGCGGCCCGATCGGGAACATGCCTTTCGGATGATCGAACCCGAGCCGAGTGCCTTGCCCTCCGGCGACGAGAACGACGCCGAGCCGGCCGGCCTTGAGCGCCTCGACAGCCCGCGGTTTCGCCTGTTGCGGGCTGAAGGGATTCCGCGAGGCTTCGAGCCGGAAGGCCGGCGGCGGCGCGGCCCGCGCGGCCAGCTCGCGCACGTTGCCTTGTTCGTCGCGGCTGTCATAAAGCCGGCGAATCAGTCCGAAATCGATCGCCTCGATCTGCCGACCGAGCGACGTTTTTTGTTTTTGGGCGAGCGTATCCCAAAAGGCAAGCAGATGTTCTTGGCCGAAGGGGCGAAGCGCAGCAAGGAGTTGTTTCTTGGGCATTATTGGCGGCTAATCTCAGGAAACGACAGCCTCTCTAGCGTTCTGAATGGTAATGTGCGGATTGGAACTCGGATTGGGCACGGGAAGTCGCTGGCTTTTTAAGAGCTCGACATGCTCTTTCATGCCCCATTTTGCTTGATAGAGGCAATCTTCAACCGAATGTCCGATGCCGCTGAATCCCTCCAAATCGGGCGAATAAAAACCGAAATAGTCCGGTTCTTCCGTGGCTTCGATCACCAATGAGTAGGGCAAGTCGATCATATAGTCGCCTTTCGCAAGCTATTTCAGGCCTGCTGCTTTGAGGATGCTGTGACAGGTGCCAACGGGAATTTCCCGAGAACCATGATAGTCCACGCGAATTAGATTCTGCCATCCTGGCTTGCCATAATAGCGAATCGATCCTTTTTCATTCACGAGCCGAAAACCGGCTTTTTCAAGAGTTCGCACCAATTCGCTGAATTTCACCGCCCACCTCCATTGACCGTTCACGAGCCGTCCGTGACCCGCTGCCCCGCATTTTATGGCGACACCCGCAAGAGTGTCAAGGCGAATGCCCGCTTGCCAAACCGACGAGGGGATTCCCCCTCCCTGGCAACGGGCTGCACGCCGTGTGGATGCCGCAATGGCCGTCAGTCCTTGCTCAACGGCACCTCCGCATTTTCCAAAACCGTGACTCGCGAAGGAGCACGCTTCTCGGCATCCAGCCGCTCGCGTTCCGCAGAGAATATCGCTAGTGCGGACTCCAAGCGTTTGACTTCAGCTCGCAACATTTCAACATCGAGGCCGGCATTGCCGAACGTTTCGGCAGCCCCGCGCATTTTCGCAATCGCTGCCTGCGACACGCTCTGTTGCTGCTGCATCGTCAGCAACACGGCCTCCAATTTCACAACCTCCATCTCAATGGCGTGGCTGCTCTTCCCGTCCGCGCTTTTCTCCGCACTCTTCAGCATCGCTTTTTGCCCCGCTAAATCCGCCTGCAACTTGTTCATCTCAAACTGCGTCTTCGCAAAGCCATGGGTAAGATACGACAACTCTTCAAGCATGAGCTTTTGTTTGATGCTCAACACTTCCCCGCCCGCCACGCCGCCGTTGGGGCCGACCAAATTTACCAACTCTTGCCTTTTGCTGCGGATCTCCGATTCCTTGGCATCGCATATTTTGACCAAGTCGAAGTAACGA
This sequence comes from uncultured Planctomycetaceae bacterium, assembly GCA_964635765.1. Lineage (GTDB taxonomy): Bacteria > Planctomycetota > Planctomycetia > Pirellulales > Thermoguttaceae. The sequence goes on from CAZWNM010000487.1 coordinate 1,850, forward strand.
GCGACCTTCTGGGACTTTTCTTTCTCGACCACTTCGCCCATATAGGCTTCCACAACAGTTCTGGCCAACACGGCTGCCTCTTTGGGATCACTACAGGTGCAAGAAATCAACATAATCTCCGCGTTGCCGGGAAAATCTACCTTCACATGGTCGCGAAGCCATCGAACGGGATCCCGCTCTTTTGCCTGCTGAATGCTCGGCAAGTTGGTAACTTCCGGCCTTCGGAGCGCGGCCATCAAGACCAACCGCGACTGCACTAGCTCCTTCTGGGTGTTTCGGTAAATATCGGAGTATTCCTTTACCAACGCGGGCTGAGCCACAGTCGACGGCTCTGGCGGGGCAATGCGCAACACAGCCCTCGCTGTGTACCCGCTTGGTCCGCAGCCGGAAAAACCAGGAACGGCACAACAACACGCCACCCCGACAATTAGCACGGAACTGATTTTCATGTCAATTTTCCTTTCCCAAAAAGAACATGCTCGCCATTCCCACTATTGGCCATTCTAAGGCTACACGATCTGGGGTGTCAAGCCAATTGCCCGCTTGCCAAGCCATTAAAAACCCCATAACATCACGGTTTCGGTGGATGCGGCAAAACTTAGTCATTCTGAACGCAGCGAAGAATCTCACATTTTCCGCCGGCTATGAGATTCTTCGCTACGCTCAGCAGTGACAGTCTATTTCCGTCGGCAATCCGCCGGCAATCGACAACGAGGACGTAAAAAAATGAGATATTCGCAGACCAACGTGCAAACCAGGGCGATTTGGATTCTTTTGACGGCAACGGCAATCATCGGCGTCGGGACGCGTGCAACCTACGCCGACGAGGGGATGTGGTTGTTCAGCAATCCGCCGAAAAAGCTGCTCCAGGAGAAATACGGCTTCACGCCCGACGACGCTTGGTTCGCGCACTTGCAACAGGCGTCGGTGCGAATCAACGCCGGCGGCTCGGGGTCATTCGTCTCGCCTAATGGCCTGGTGATGACCAATCATCACGTC
>CAZWNM010000488.1:0-2839 GCA_964635765.1 uncultured Planctomycetaceae bacterium
ATGAAGAGAAGAATGGTCCCGAGGATAAGGGCCATGAGTCGCTCATGGATGAAATGTCGGCTTGCGTTTTCGGCCGCGGCAATTTGCCTCGCGGCGGCGGCCGGCTGCGCAAGCACGCAAAAATCGTGCATCGATCCGAGCGGCCAGCGCGTCTTTGCGACGAAGCCGGCTTCGGAGGCCAGGGATGCCCCATCGGATGAACGCTTCTTCGACGATCCGATGAACCGCCTGCCGTGGGACGACGCGGCGGTGCAAATCGAGCCGAGCAAACCGGTCATGGCGCCGGTCGGCACCGAAGTGGTGCTGGTTGCCGGCGTCGTCGGGCAAGACGGCTATCTGCGAACCAATCGCCGGCTCGAATGGACGATCGCGCCCGGCGGCGTGGGCTATTTCGTCGCGGTCGAAAAAGGCGATTTCACCGATCTCCTGCTGGGCGATTTCAACTGGCCGCGAAAAGTCGGCAACACGTCGGCCGTCGGCAGCACCTCGCGGAGCAACGTGCGGTTGAATCGCGGCTCCTGCTCGCCGGAAGACGTCACGCTCGTGCGACGCGGCCAAGGCTGGGTCTCGCTCACTTCGCCGATCGAGGGCACGAGCAACGTGACGGTCGTCGCGCCCGATGTTTACGGCTGGCGGGAGCGGCTCCAATCGACGGCGGTGCATTGGATCGACGTGGCCGTTCAATTTCCGCCGCCTGCGATCAATCCGGCCGGCACGAAGCACACCTTCACCACGACCGTGGTTCGGCCTTCGACGCAAACGCCGTGCGAGAGGTGGCTGGTGCGGTATGACATCACGGGCGGCCCGGCGGCCGGTTTTTCGCCCGACGGGGCGACGTCGACCGAGGTTCCGACCAACGCGGCCGGTCAGGCGAGCGTCGAGATTTTCCAGAGAAATCCGATCCCCGGCGAAAACACGATCGCCATTCAAGTGACCCGGCCGGGCGACGCACCCGGCGCCGGCGGCCAGCAGTTCGTCGTCGCCCACGGCCGCACAAGCAAAACATGGTCGGCGGCAAGCCTGTCGGTTCGCGCGAGCGGTCCCGGCGCCGCCGCCCTCGGCAGCATGGCGGCGTACCATATCGACATTATCAACGGCGGCGATATTCCGGCGCGGGATATCACAGCCTCGATTGCCGTACCCAGCAGATTGACGTATCTGAGTTCCAATCCGTCGGCCAGGGTCGTCGGGCCGCAGCTTCAATGGCAATTGAATGAGATCGGGCCGCGATCGCAGAGTTCGTTCGAGGTGCAGTTCCGCGCCGAAAAACTTGGCAATGCAATCGTTTGCTGCGAGGCCGCAACGGCTGGTGGGTTGCAAGGCAACAACTGCGTCACCACGACCGTTGGATCGTCGGGCGCTGCTGTTCCGTCGCCTTCGCCGTCGCCCACAGCGTCGGGATCGACGACGACGCTCGACATGCAGATCGTTCTGGCGCCCGACACGCCGCAGTCGGTCGCGGTCGGCGACGAGGTTAGATTTTTGATAACGCTTGGGAATTACGGCCAGACGCCGGCGACCAGCGCCATGTTCGAGGCCGTGCTCGATCCCGGCATGAAACATCCCAAAGCCGATAGCCAAAACATCGTTCGGCAGTCGTTCGATTCGATTGCCACGCTGTCGTCTGGAGGACGACTGACGCAATTCAGCATGAAGGTGCAGGCGACGAAGCCGGGCAAGTTGTGCCTGATCGCAAAATTGGGCGCGTCGAACGCCAACACGGTGAGCCGGACGGCTTGCGTCACGGCGGTCGATCGCGCCGCCGCGCCGTCGCCTGCCGCGCCCGGTGCGACGACAACGTCCGCGCCTGTTTCCATCACCGTTACCGCACCCCAACAGCCATTGACGGTCGGCGGCACGGCTGCCTTCACGATCCAGATCAAGAACACGAGCAATGTCGTGGTGCAAAACGTCGTGGCGACCAGCCATTGCGATGCCGCGTTATATCCGCTGCAATCGACGGAGGCCCTGTGGGGATGGATAAGCGATCCTTCCGTCTCGACCGACTTGATGTGGAAGGTCGGCGATTTGGCCGCCGGCACATCCACCTCGACCATGATTCTTTATTCCTGTCGCGCATCCGGTCGGGCAAATGGCGTTTTTACGGTGAAACTGCCCGATGGCCGCACGGAGGAACGAAACGTGTCAGTCGATATTGCGCCGGCAAGCGGAACGCATGGCGCCGAAGCCTCGCCGGCAAAACCGGTCACGGCGGCTCGGCCGGCTTTGCCCGATGCCGGGGCCGGCGCGTCGCCCGGCGAAGGATTGTCCATGTCGGTCGTCGGCCTGGCGAATTTCGTTCGGCTGGGCAAGGAGTTGACCTACGAGATACGCGTGACCAACGGCGGCACGGCGACTTGTCCGAAGGTCAACGTCACGGCGACCGTGCCAGACGGCTTGATACCGATCCCGTTGGGCAGCGATGCGGCGAACATCGAGGGCCGGAAAGTCGAATTCCGGCCGACGGAACTGAAATCCGGCGATTTACAGACGTATCGGCTGCGGGTTCATGCGACGCAGTCGGGCCGCTATCGGCTGCACGTCGAAGCGTCGGCGCCCGCCATGTTGCAACCGCTGATACAGGACGCCACGGAAATCGAGGTTGAGAATTGAAAGCGAAATCATGCCGCGATTTGTGATCTTGCGACACGACGCTCCGCAAGGCTCGCACTTTGATTTCATGCTGGAAGCCGAGGGCGTGTTGCGAACGTGGTCGCTGCCGCAGCCGCCCGAAAACGGCGCGGCGTTCGAGTGCCAATCGCTCGCCGATCATCGGACGGCGTATCTCGATTACGAAGGGCCGGTGTCGGGCGGACGCGGCGACGTGACACGCTGGGAC
>CAZWNM010000489.1:0-2837 GCA_964635765.1 uncultured Planctomycetaceae bacterium
CCGTGAGCGAAGTTTTGCGCGTGAAACACGATCAAATCGCTCCGCCGCCTCCGACCGTCGCCGGCTTGGGCCGCGATTATTTGAACGGCTTGGTCAAGCTCGACGACAAGCTGTTGATCTTGTTGGACATCGACAAGATTTTCGACAACGACGAGATCAACGTCCTACAAGACGTTGCCGCCGTCAATTCGTAATAGCATCCATTTTTCGGACGCCATGCCCACGCTTGCCGTGGGCGTGTTTTTTGATTACGGCGTGAATTCCGCCGTCGCGTCGAGCCGTTCGGCGAAGCGGGCCAAAAGATCGGCGGCACGGTCGATGTCGTCCAAGGAAATCATCTCGACCGGACTGTGCATGTAGCGGTTCGGAATGCTGATTAGTCCCGTGGCCACGCCGGCTCGATTCACTTGAATCGCGTTGGCGTCGGTGCCCGTGGCCTTGGCGGAAGCGGCGAGTTGATAGGCGATGTTGTTGGCGTCGGCCGCTTGAATCAATCGCTCGACGACCTTGTGGCTCATGTTCGGCCCACGATGAATCACCGGGCCGCGGCCGAGCCGCACGTCGCCCTCTTCCTTCTTCTCGATCGTCGGGCAATCGGTGGCGTGGGTCACATCGACCGCAATGCCGACTTGCGGATCAATGCCGAACGCGCTGGTTTTCGCGCCGCGAAGGCCGAGTTCTTCCTGCACGGTGGAAACGGCGTAAAGGCCGACGGTGAGCTTGCCGCTTTGGCTCGCGCGTCGCAACGCCTCGATGACGACCCAACAGCCGGCCTTGTCGTCCATGGCCGGCGAGACGGCGAAATTGTTCCGCAGCGTCTTGAACACCAAATCGACGGTGGCTGGGTCGCCGATGCGAACCGCTCGCGCGGCTTCTTCCTTATTGGCCGCGCCGATGTCGAGCCAAAGATCCTTGATCTTCGGCACTTGCTTGCGTTCGTCTTCGGTGAGCAGATGGATCGGCTTTCGGGCGATGACGCCCAAGACCGGTCCGCCGGCCGTCCAAACCGTCAACCGTTGCCCGATCAACATTTGCGGATCCCAACCGCCGATCGGTTGGACGTAAATAAAGCCGTCGTCGTCGATATGTTGCACGATCAGGCCGATTTGGTCGCAATGGCCGGCAAGCATGACGCGGAGCGGCGATTTTGGGTTTTTCGCCACGATGACGTTGCCGTGCAGATCGGTCTGAACGTCGTCGGCGAAGGTCTTGACGTAGTTGCGAACGATCTGCTGCACGTCGCTTTCATAGCCCGACGGACTGGGGGTTTTTAAGAGATCGCCAAGAAAATCGAGCGCGGTGGAGTCCAAGGCAGTGTCCTTCGAGCTTGAAAAAAGAGTTTATTTGCCCCCAATCGCCAGATTTCTGTTGTACCCCTTGCCATGATCGCGGGCAAGGGCCTGGGCGTCGGCGGGCCCGATAGAATTAGAAAAAATAATACCGAAATTATTTTGGGAATTTTTCGTCTAATTAAATCCAGGGTGACAACATCCTGTCACTGGCCTCGGTTACGGTCAAGCATATTATGAAGCTTATCGACGAACGGACGCCCGACGGCTCTCGCCATTTCGCCAGGCTTCCGCAAATCACCGCAATAAACGCTGTCCGCGACCACGCTTTGCTATTGGAAAATGCAAAAGTCGTCAATTATGTGGACGAAACGGTTGCCAAACCTTGGTTTGATTTCACCTATCGCGGTCATCGTTTTCTGATCCACGGCGGCGATGACCATTTTCTGCTGTTTGTCCGCGATCCGCAATGTCCCGACCTAACGCTTTTCGAGGTCGGCCATCATTTCGAGCGTCTTCTGGGCGACAAACGAGCAAAAACATCGCCGTAGTTCCGCACGCTCCATGTGCGGAAAAAAGGGCGGACGGCACACGGCGTGCGCCTGCTACGGTTTTTTTATTGGACTGGCGGCTCACGCTCGGAAGAACATCCGTTGGCGATAAAGCCACCAGAGCACTAGCCAAAGGATGACGATTTCATAGGAAGCCACGAGAACGTCGCGATAGGGCTGCACATACGTCGACGGCAAGCTGTTGTCCAAGAACGCGTTGAATCGGTCAAACGCCGGATCGAGCAAATACGCCAGCAGGGCGTTGGCGCCGATGACGACGAACGGGAAAGCCCAACGCCATATTCCGGCGACATCGATCACGGCGTGAAACAGCGCCAGCAGCAAGAAGCTCCAGCCGCCGGCCCAAAGGATCATGGAACTGGTCCAAAGGTGGCGATTCAACGGGAGCCAATAGCTCCAACACCAGCCGCTGGCCATGAAAAACGCCGCAAGCAGCAGGAGCGACGAAATGCGGCGCAGCGGCGTGATTTTCGCCCGAAATAGATGGCCGGCCATTGCCCCGAGCAGCACCGTCGCCGAGAAACCGATGCTTGTGACGACCCACGTGAAGTCGTGCTCCCGGCGAAACACATCGAGTACGAACCCATCGACATAGCGGGCGAAATTAGCCGTTTGCTCGATGGTGCCGGCCGGATGATTGCCGAACGGCATGAACGTCAGCAGCGCCCAATAGCCCGCCACAAACGCGGCGAAAAGCGACGCTTGGCCGACCAACGGCAAGTGGAGCACGGCCAATGACGTGACAAGATAGCCGATGGCGATGGCTTGCAACGTGTTGCTGTACAGCTCCGGCACGGCGATGTCGTATCGGCCGTATTGAAAAATCATACCCAGCACCCAAAGCACCACCACGCGCCGGGCGATGCGCAGGTAAGTCGGCCGGAGCGGCTGCCTCTGCTCGATCCGCTTGTACAACGAAAACGGAATCGCCACGCCGACCATGAAAAGGAACATCGGCATGATCATGTCCCATGCG
>CAZWNM010000490.1:0-2831 GCA_964635765.1 uncultured Planctomycetaceae bacterium
GCGCGCTGTTGGCCCCGTACTTTTCCGAGATCGAGATCCGCGTGCAGGTCCGCAGCACGGCCTTGGCGGCGCGGCAGGAGGCCCTGGCAGCGTTGCGGCAAGGGCTGCTCTGGAGCAACCCGCCGGCGATCTGGCTGTGGCGCAAGCTTCCCTTCTTTTCCCGCCGCCCGCGTCCCTGGAAGAAGCTGGCCGGGCTAGCCGCCGGCTCGCCGGGCGATTATCCGATTGTGCCCTGTGAACTGGCACCGATCCTGGGCACGTCCTGTTTCCACGTGGCGATCTGCCGCGGGCCGCGAGCAGGCGGTACCCCGCATTAGGCCGGCGGCCGGCAGCCCGGACCGCAAGCGGCTGAGCCCGCATTCAGCGAAGGATGCGAAGTCGGGCCACGGCCCGGCGCCGGATACCCGACACGCGCGGCTAACAACCGGACAGCGGCCTTACCCACCCCTTGGCCTGCGAGGCCGCTCGCGCAGCTTCTTCTTCGATTCCTTAGGGAGGAGTGGCGCGATGATTCGCTCGTAGAGGGAAAAGAGAAACTCGACGCGTTCCCGGTCCGAGACGAACGCCTTCGGCCGATAGCAGCGGTCGACCGCTCGGTCCAGATCACGGTGGGCCCGCGACAAGGGTGGGGGAATCAAAAGTGGATCGTACAAGTCGGCCAGCGTCGAGCCCGCGGTCAAGTATTCCTCGCGCGTGTCCAGCACACGTTGTGCGGCGGCCTCGACTGTGGACGTTTGTTTCCTGGTCGGCGATTCAGGCCAGGGGAAATTATTGTAAACAAGCTTGGCCGAATATCGATAATCCGACTTGATTCGCCCACAGACGTGCCGAACCCAAGCGAGGTGCACGGCCGACGAGAGAACGCCAAAATGGTAAAGCGTGGCCTTTTCTATGAACAGACAGCTGTCACTGGGAACGTAATTGGGTGTAAAGTAGCTTATTGGAATATACCGACGGTTCTCGGAGCTATGGCGCGGTACAAGCACGAATCGGCTCGTCGGCTGCCGGATTTCACCAAATACCGTCGGCGAGTCAGCCAGATTCTTTGTCGTGGCGCGGCCGCTTTTTAATCTGTACGCTCGAACGGCGTCCACGCGCCGCCTGACCTCCGGCGACCTTCTTATCACGTGCGGCGGGACGCCATCAAGCCATAGGCACCACCTGAACTCGCCGTGCAAGTACTCGTGCGCACTGAGTAACGGACGAATCAGCGGTCCGGCCTCTGGTTCCCTTTCCGTCAAGGACTGCTTATCCGCATCCGAGAGCACAAGGTTTCCGTCGTCGTTTGGCATACTTCCAAATTGCATGCGGGGGCCCCCGCACAATGGGCTGTCGCGATTTTCCAGCGTTACATCGCCGCCTTCAATAAGATACGGGCTGATATTGCCTGCGCGGTTACCCGTCGCGGAGTCCCCATTCGACTCATAGTCGAAAATCCGTTTGCTTGTTATTTCAAACGCGCCGAAACCGATTATGACAACATGAACGTGAGCCTTCCCGCGTGCTTCGCTTTCCCATGCGAACGTCCGATGCGCAAAGTGGATCTTAAGGCCAAAGGAAAACAGAATCGGCCATAGCACCCCCGGCTGTTCCCCCTGAGTAATCGAATTCGTCGAAACGAACGCGGCGCGGATTTGCGTACCCTTGATATATTCGGCCGCTCGCAAGTACCAGCAGCAGACGTAGTCCAAAACCCCGGTTCCGCGAGCTTTGCCAAAGACCGCTTCCATATCCGCCTGCTGCCCGCTATCTCTCGCCTTCTTTCCGACGAACGGGGGATTTCCGAGTAAATAACTGCAACTCTCCGGCGGGAGAATCTCCTTCTTCCAGTCCAATCGCAACGCATTGCCGCAGACAATCGTCGGCGACTTCGTCAACGGAAGGCGGACGAAATACTGGCCAAACGCCTCGGACAACCGAATGTTCATCTGGTGGTCCATAAGCCACATCGCGACCTCGGCGATCCGCGCCGGCCACTCGTCAATCTCGATACCGTAAAATGCGTCAACGTCGACGAGCGAAAGGCTCTGGATATGTAGGTGCTGCTGGCCCTTTTCGAGGAGTTTTAGCACGTCGATCTCCAACAATCGCAATTCGCGGTAAGTGACCACGAGGAAGTTGCCGCAGCCGCAAGCCGGGTCGAGAAATCGAAGTCGTGCGATCTTTTGGTGAAACTGCTTGAGCTGATTCTTGTTGCGCCTCACCCGATCAAATTCCGCCCGCAGGTCGTCTAGAAATAGTCCGCGAACGACCTTCATAATGTCGCGTTCGCTCGTATAGTGGCTGCCGAGCTGCCGCCGTTCCTTCTTTTCCATCGTTCCCTGGAAGAGGGAACCGAACACCGCCGGCGAGATTTGCGACCAGTCGAAGCGAGTGCACGCCAGAAGACTGTTACGCATGTCGCGGTTGAAGTTGGCAAAACCGAGGCTTTCGGCGAACAAATCGCCGTTGACATACGGGAACCCAGCGAGCACGTCGTCGAGATTCCTTTGACGCCTGTTTGAAGGAGTGTTGAGAACGGCGAAAAGCTGCGCGAGATGAACGCCCAAGTCCGAGCCGTCAGGCTTGGTGCGCTCTTCGACGAAGAGGCGAAAGGCTTCACGCTCAAAGATGCCGGTGCATTGCGCGAAGAGGCAGAAAAGGATGCGCACAAGGAGTCGTTCGAGGTCGTGGCCCGTGTAGCCGCCGCCCTCCAGGGCGTCGTGCAGGTCGTCCATGATGGCGACCGCTTTCAGATTGATTGGGTCGTGGTCCTGAAAGCGATGCTGCTGGTACCCGGCGATGAACGCGAACGCGTGAATATTTCGATGCAAATCGGACAACGAGAATTC
>CAZWNM010000491.1:0-2558 GCA_964635765.1 uncultured Planctomycetaceae bacterium
GGCGTCGGTGCGAATCAACGCCGGCGGCTCGGGTTCGTTCGTTTCGCCCAACGGACTGGTGATGACCAACCACCACGTCGGCGCCGACGCCCTGCAAAAACTCGGCACCCAAACGGCCAATCTGCTTCAGACAGGCTTCTTGGCCAAAACGCAGGCCGACGAAATCAAGTGCCCCGACTCCGAATTCAACGTCCTGGTGAGCGTCGACGACGTGACGGCTCGCGTCGCGGCGGCGGTGAAATCGCCCGACGATCCGGCCGCGGCCGAAAAGCAACGCCGGGCGGAAATGAACACGATCGAGCAGGAATCGACCAAAAAAACCGGCCTCCGCAGCGATTGTATCACGCTCTATCACGGCGGACTGTATCATCTTTACCGCTACAAAAAATACACCGACATTCGCTTGGTGTTCGCGCCCGAGCAAGACATCGCCTTTTTCGGCGGCGATCCCGACAACTTCGAGTATCCGCGATACGACCTCGACGTCTGCTTCTTCCGCGTCTACGAAGACGGCAAGCCGGTCCATACGCCCTATCTCAAGTGGAATCCGGCTTCGCTCAAGGAAGGCGATTTGACGTTCGTCTCGGGCAATCCCGGCACGACCGAGCGGATGAATACGGTGCGGCATTTGGAGATGTTGCGCGATACCGTGCTGCCCGGCTCGCTCGACGTGCTGCGGCGGCGCGAGGTGCTTTTGACGGCCTTTAGCCAGCGAAACGCGGAGAATGCAAGGCGCGCCCGCGACATGCTTTTCGGCATTCAGAACGCCCGGAAGGCGAAGCTTGGCGGGCTGGCCGGATTGCAAGACCCGGCCGTGATGACGCTCAAGCGAGCCGAGGAAGCGAAACTTCGCAAAGCGGCCGAACATTCGCCGCACGCTGCCGAGTGCAAAAAAGCATTCGACACGATTGACGACTCGCTCAAGGTTTTTCTCGCCAATCGCAATGAATTCGAGCTGTTGGAAGGCGGCAGGGCGTTTAATAGCGAATTGTTCGGAATCGCCCGAACGCTGGTCCGACTTGCCAAGGAAACCGAAAAACCAAACGCCGATCGGCTGCGCGAATACCGCGACTCGAACCTCGAATCGCTCAAGCAGGAATTGTTTTCCGACGCGCCGATTTACGCTGATTTGGAAACCGCGCTGCTGGCCGACTCGCTGAGCTCTTATCTCGAAAAAACCGTGCCCTCCTGCAATATCGATAAACAGCAGCGGGAATTGGCCGGAAAAGTGTTGGCCGGCAAGTCGCCGGACGGGCGGGCGGCGGAATTGGTCGGCGGCACGAAATTGGCCGACCCGGCCGTGCGTCGCCGGTTGGCCGAAGGCGGAATGAAGGCGATTGAAGCGTCCGACGATCCGATGATTCGATTGGCTCGGTTGGTCGATAAGCCGGCGCGGCGAGTTCGCATGGTTCTCGAACAGCAAGTCGGGGAGCCGCAACGCGTGGCCTACGGCCGTCTGGCCGACATCCGATTCGCCCTGCTTGGCGCGCAAACGTATCCCGACGCCACTTTCACACCGCGGCTTTCGTTCGGCCCGGTGAAGCGTTGCATCGAAAATGGAACACCGGCCCCGGCTTGGACGACCATCGGCGGATTGTATCGCACGGCCGAGGAACATCAGAATGCCGATCCGTTTGCGTTGCCGAAACGCTGGAAAGAGTGCAAAGACCGCTTGAATAGGGATACGCCGCTCGATTTCGTTTGCACGGCCGACATCATCGGCGGCAATTCCGGCAGTCCGGTGGTCAATCGCGACGGCGAATTGGTCGGCATCATTTTCGACGGCGACCTGCCCTCGTTGGTTTGGGACTACATTTACACCGACTCGGGCCGCTCGTTGGCGGTTCACGGCAGCGCGATTCTGGAAGCGTTGCGAAAAGTTTACGACGCCGCGCCGCTTGCCGATGAAATAGCGCCGCCGCGGTAGATTGCGTTGCAACGGACCGGCGGTTCGTCGAACGCCTGGCGGCTGTTTCAATTGCCCAGCGGCGGGGAATAAGGTAAAATAACGATAAATCATGGCTGTCGAAACTGAAATACCACGCGATTGGCTGGAAGAGTTTGAAGCGGCGGCGCGTTGGCCGCTGTCGCAGCGATTTCGGTATGCTTTCATCCACACCTACAAGCCGGTGCTGGACGACGCCTCGTTTCGCGCGTTCGACACAATGCAAGATTATCGCCGCTGGTGCAAGGAAAATCTTCCCGATTGGCTGGGTTATGGGCACGTTTGAGTATCGCCAAGCCGAAGAGATACGCGATGCGTTTTGGACGCACGGCGTTCGCTATCTGTTCATCGGCAAGTCAGGCGCCATTTTGCTCGGCTTTCCCGACACCACGCAAGACGCCGATCTGTTCGTCGATCAGTCGCGAGAAAACTGTCTTGCGATCGTGGCGGCGCTGCGAGAGGTCGGTTTTTCGCTGACCGACAGTCAAATCGCGGAAATCGAGCGTGGCAAGGATTTTGTGCAACTCAAGAATGGCCCGTTCGATCTCGATTTGGTTTTCGCGCCCGACGGCATCGAGCGATTTGAAGATGCATGGCGGCGGCATGTCGAAGT
>CAZWNM010000491.1:2568-2831 GCA_964635765.1 uncultured Planctomycetaceae bacterium
ACGACATCATCGCCATCATCGCCAGCAAAATTGCGACGAATCGCGTGAAGGATCGCGAGTCGTTGCCGCGATTGCAGTCCTTCCGCGAATACTGGCTGAAAAAGGTCAATTAGCATCGATCCATCGCTATTTGTTTCGATTGCCCGGCGGCGGGGAATAAGGTAGAATGACATTGCTGGAAAGTGATTGTTCCCGCTTAAGTTCGAGGAAAGCAATGTCCGTAGGTTTGGAATATACGCATATCGAGAAGATCGAGGGCGAGC
>CAZWNM010000492.1:0-2821 GCA_964635765.1 uncultured Planctomycetaceae bacterium
CTTCTAGTGGCTTGCGAGTGACATAAATCAGGCCGCTGACCACGATAACCGAACCGGCCGGTAATATCGGAATGACATTGAGTCCGGGGATCGGCGTAACGAGTTGGGCGGAGGTAAACGGATTCAGGTACGGGTACGCCTCGCCGCTTTCGATGTGGAGGCGAAAGCCCGGCATTTGTGTTTCGGCTGCCATAGAAAAACTCCTAACGTGAAAATTGTTGTTGTGAAAAAGGTTGCAAAGCGGCGCGGCCGAATTGCCGGCCGCGCCGCCATCATGCCGGGTTAGGCGGCGTTTTTAACGATGCCTCGGGGTTCCAACGCGGCCGCGCCGAAATCATGGAAGCCACGATGGGCGATGCCGAGCGTATCAAAGTCCGCTTCGCTGACTGGACGGTCGGGGCTTGGTTGCCGTCCAGGAAAGCCAATTCGTAAACCGGCACTTGCCCCGGATCGCCGAGTAAGTACCAACTCGTATCGGAACCGGTCGAACCTTGCGGAGCATTGACGCTCGAAAGGTAGGCCGATTGCACCACGCGGAACGCACCTTGGAATTGGTTTTGTGTGACGTACTGGGCAATCGAGTTGTCCGTTTTCGTGCTGCCGGTAGAGCCGAGAGCCGCAACCACCTGTCGCAATTCGCTGCCAGTGTAGATTGCGTTGGCAATCGTTTCCAAGGCCGGCGGAACCAGCATAATCACTGGTGACATTCCGATCGGGTTTCCGTCCGGCTTAATCTGCTGGCGGAACGCCTGACGAGCTTGCGACAGCGCCGTAAACGGCGAAGTACCGCTGAGTGATGCGCCGGTGAAGCTATTCGGATTGATGCTCTGTCCCTTGCCGTCTTTGCCGGCGGAGGCGTAAAACATCGCATTGCCAAAGAAGTCCGTGCCGGAAAGCACCATCGCCCAAAAAATGTTATTGAGCGAGTACGCGGCGCCCATTCCCATCGCTTGCGGAATGTAGCTGAGGGCCGACATGTCATCATCGCGGATATTCTGCCGCGTGGTGACGAGGAACTTGCCATACGTGTCCACGCGATTGACGTAGGCCGTCTCGCCAAGGTTGCCGTGCTTCAATTCGCCGTTGGCACCCAGTTTCTCGAATGTCATGTTTCCAAAGAAACGGAATGCCGGGTGCGGCTTGAAATCGTTGACCGATCGGACATAGGCGACATCGCGCCACGAGGATTCGATTCCCCAAAATCCCTGATAGAGGAATTTATTTTGGAGATTCGAGAGAATGCCCGGCAACGAAACCGTCGAGCCGGTGGCGGCATTGGCGGAACGCGGCGAACTGCGGAAAGCGAAGTCGAACACTTCCTCGATGTCGCGGTCGTTTTCAATCCAGCGGCCTTGATAGCCGCGTGCCTGAGCGGAACGCACGAGCAATCCCTTCAAGCCAAGACCGCGATATTGCTTCGCGTCGGCGGCTTCAAGAGTCTGCGCGTCGTACTTCTTTTCCATGTCGCGCAGCAAACCGGTACTTTTGGCAAAAGCCGCTTCCAAAATCTTGGATGAAACCGCTTCGCTTTCGCCCGAGCCGATTCGAGAGACCGGCCGACCGAGTCGCAAAAACTCCAACTCGATCTTGTCGGGCGTCCATTGTTCCTCGATCGCCTTTTGACGCAAAACCGCGCCCTTGGCTCGAATCACGCGATGATCTTCCTCCTCCCGATTCCAAACCGCGTCCAATTGCCGACTTTGCGCGTGTGCAACGTCGATTCGCTGCATCGTGACGGCCGCCGCGTTGGCGACTCGACTCTCAACATCCTTGACGGCCTTGTCGATGTCGGCTTGTTTGTTTTCAAGCTGGGTTTTGCGCTGATAGCTCGCCTGCAAAACGCGAGTTTGCTGCTCAGACACTTCATCGGGCTTGAAACCGTTTGCCTCTAAATAGGCTACGAATTTCTCATCCATACCATTTCTCCTTGTTGAAAAAGATGCCCGCGCTTGTCTATTGCGCGCAGCAATCGAAACACTCGAAGTTTTGTCGGCTCCGTCGCCGACAATCGCAATGTGTGATAGAACGGATTTGGGCCAGTAAATAAGCGGCCCATCGAATCGTCGCCCATTGGCGTTAAGAATGGCACCGGGGCCAATCCGAACATCGTCTTCGCCATTTGGAAGTTCCACGCCGATTGACGCTCGCCACTTGACGCCGTTTTGTGCCGCCGAAACAACCTCTTTGGCACGGTCGCCAGTTCCGCTGACAATGCCGGTAAGCTCGACGCCGCCAATTCCCTTTTTCACCGAGCCGTGGCCGACCAACTCACCGGATTCGTGATCGAAGAGAACCGGCGTTTGCTCTTCGTCAAAAGACATACCACCAATATCAACAACCAGTGGCACTCTAAAGCCGGTAATATTCATCATTCCGCCGCTGTAGGCATGAATCTGCATCGTCGGCAACCGCTTAGCTTCGGCGCGAATCACAACCGGCTTGTCGCCGTTAAACACGCAATGACGCGGCGATTTAGCCGTAATCTGCGGAAAGGTTTCATCGTGGGCCGGGTCAAACTTTTTCGGCGGCGTGCCTCGATTCTGGAGCCAATCTTGTGCGGCGGCCGCCGTCATCTTGGAATGATCGAAGCAGAAATTGCAGATTGCGACCGAGCCGTCTTTTTTCAACTGGCCGCTGACGCAACGGATTCCGGCTTCAACATCTTCTGAGGTGAAGGTATCGTGAATGAAATCTTCCGGCGTATCGCCGTGCATCCACGCAACATGCTCGTCTACACGGGGCAGGTATTGGTTGCGAATCAGGCTTTCCGTGGGATCGCCGACCGTAGCCGCCGCCGCTCGCACAAGCCGTTGTGTCGCAA
>CAZWNM010000493.1:0-2820 GCA_964635765.1 uncultured Planctomycetaceae bacterium
TCAGTACACGCTTCGGGCGCTGTTTGAGTTGGCCAAGCGACAAGGCGAAGAGCCTGTCACGGTGGCCGAAATCGCCGACGCCCAGGCCATTCCACGACGCTTTCTGGAATTGATTTTCCTGGATTTAAGGGAGCGCGGAGTGATCGAGTCGCGGCGCGGAAACCGCGGGGGCTACGTGCTGACAACCTCTCTGGAAACGATCAGCGTGGGCGACATCATTCGTGCTGTCGATGGTTCGTTGGCGCCGGTCAAATGCGTGGTGGGCAGAAGTGACGAGCATTGCCGGTTGAGAAATCGTTGTGTTTTCGTGGCCGTGTGGCAAAAAGCCCAGCGGGCCATGGAAGAAGTCTACGACAAAACTACCCTGCAGGACCTAATCGACGACGAGCGGACTGCAGCCCGGCCGAACGGCGTGCTTGTGCATGCCGTTTGATTAGCGTTCGATTTTTGTTTTGCATCTCATATTTTTAGGGGGGACCCAGACGTGAAAACGTTCCGTGTATCGATGCTGCGCGCCGCGGCTGCCGTTGCGGCGATTTCTTTCAGTTCCATTGCCCTTGCCCAAGACGCGCAAGAAGAGGAAAAGGGGCCGCCGCTTCCGTTCATCACGATCGAAGGCGTCGGCGGCGGCGCCATTACGCCGATGGCTTACCTTGTAAATCCGGCGAAGGAGTGCGAACTCTTCGGAAAACCTTCCGTGGCGGCCGACGTGATCGGCCTGAACGGCAAAAACCTTGACACCATTATGTTGACGGAAAACCTCGGCGGCCGAATCGAATTCGGCTTTGCCGCCGAAGACCTCGGCCTCGGCACCTTGCCGGGCGCCATCGAGCGAAATACCGGCGTGGATATCGGCCGTAGCGATGTTTGGTTGTACAACTTCAACCTGCGCGGCCTGTTGGTGAAGGAAAACTCCAACGACACCGATTGGATTCCGGCAATCACGATTGGCGCCGACGTCAAATCGAACGACGGCATCAACAACATCAACCAGCGATTGGGCGGCGCGCTCAGCTCGATCGGCTACGATAAGGACAGCGGCGTCGATTTCACGTTGACTGCGACCAAGACGTTGCCGACGGCCTTTTTCGGAAAGCCTTTGATCCTCACCGCCGGCTTGCGTGAAAGCGAAGCCGCCGACCTTGGCTTCCTCGGCTTCTCCAACACGTACCACGCCAGCTTTGAAGGCAGCGTCGCGGTGCTTCCGTTCGATAAATGGCTGTTCGCTTACGAGTTCCGTCAGCACAGCAGCCCCTATGGCAACATCACGATCAACGGTGAGTCGATCATCGGCGACGAGGACAATTGGAACGCCTTCGACGTGGGCTATATCATCAACAAGCATGCCACCCTGGTGGCCGGCGTAGGCATTTTCGGCAACTTGGCCAACGCCGACGCGAACAGCGCCTGGTGGTTGCAGTTGAAATACGAGTTCTGATCTTCGATTTGACGATTTCACCTTTGCCACACCGCAACGAAGGAGGAGCTCTATTGACGTAACCTCGAAGGAAATAGCCCCAAAATACACACGTATGCCACTCACGAGCCAAACGCCGTGGGTGGCATCGTCGTTTCTTGACCACTCGTTGGCCAAAATTCGGGCAAAGAAGCGTTTCGACCATTGACAGACCCTAAGCAGCACGGCTAAAACATTACCATGGCAATAATGCTTGCCGTCATAGTTGCAACGACGCCGTGAAATCCCCATATTCGGAGTCACAGAAAAATCATGAGTCAAGAGCAAAACATTCCGCAAGGCCTCGGCACGCTGGCGCTGCATGCGGGCCAAACGCCTGACCCCACGACGACCGCGCGCGCCGTGCCGATCTACGCCACGACGAGCTACGTGTTTCACGATACCGACCATGCGGCGAACCTGTTCGGCCTGCGGGAGTTCGGCAACATTTACACGCGGCTGATGAATCCCACGACCGACGTGCTCGAAAAACGTCTCACGGCGCTCGACGGCGGAGCGGGCGGGCTGGCTTTTTCCAGCGGCGCGGCGGCCATTACCGCGGCCCTGCTGACGATCGTCCATTCCGGCCAGAATTTCATCTCGGTGACGAGTCTCTACGGCGGAACCTGGGCGCTGTTCGCCCAAACTTTCGCCAAACTCGGCATCGAAGTGCGATTTTTCGACCCGCGTCATCCCGAAGAAATTGAAAAACTGATTGACGACAAAACGCGCGCGGTTTACGTGGAAGCGCCGGGCAATCCGAAAAACGACGTGCCCAATTTCGATAAAATCACCGGCATCGCGCATCAGCACGGCCTGCCGGCCATTATCGACAACACGGTGCTGACGCCGGCGCTGTTCCGGCCGATTGAACACGGATTCGACATCGTGGTCTATTCCACGACGAAGTTCATCGCCGGCCACGGCGTTCATCTCGGCGGCGCCATTGTCGATAGCGGCAAGTTTCCCTGGGCGAAAGAGCCGAAAAAATGGCCGGAATTCACCGCGCCGGACCCGGCTTACCACGGTTTGATTCTCGAAGAAGCCTTGCGGCCGATCGGCAACATCGCCTACATCATCCACATCCGCACGCACTGGCTGCGCGACACCGGCGCCGCGCAAAGCCCCTTCGGCGCCTTCTTGACGCTGCTCGGGCTGGAGACGCTGCACCTTCGGCTCGAACGCCATTCCAAGAACGCGCTGGCCGTGGCCGAGTGGCTCGAAAAGCAGCCGGCCGTCGCGTGGGTGAATTATCCCGGCCTGCCCAGCCATCCCGATTACGCCAATGCCAAAAAATATTTGCCCAAGGGACAGAGCGGAATCGTCGGCTTCGGCGTGAAGGGCGGCAAGGCGGCCGGCGTCAA
>CAZWNM010000494.1:0-2206 GCA_964635765.1 uncultured Planctomycetaceae bacterium
TTTAATTCCTACGCTCCCCGAGAATGCATCTCAAGCTGAGCTTGATGCAGTCGAGCATACGTTCCGCCGCGTTTCAACAGCTCGTCGTGCGGGCCGACTTCCGTCACTTGGCCGCGCTCGATCACCACAAGCCGATTGGCCCGGCGAAGCGTGCTTAAACGGTGGGCAATGGCAATCGTCGTGCGGCCTTGGACCAAGTTTTCCAACGCTAATTGAATTTCCCGCTCCGTCTCCGTATCGACCGACGAGGTCGCTTCATCCAAAATCAAAATGCGCGGATCGATCAACAACGCCCGGGCAATGCTGATTCGCTGCCGCTCGCCGCCGGAAAGGAATTGACCCCGCTCGCCGACCAGCGAATCGTAGCCGTCGGGCAATCGCAAAACGAACTCGTGGGCCCGTGCGGCCCGAGCAGCGGCGACGATTTCCTGCCGCGTGGCGTTTGGCCGCCCATAGGCGATGTTCTCGGCGATGGTGCCGTAAAACAAGAACGGCTCTTGAAGCACAATGCCGATGTTGCGGCGGTATTCCTCGATCGGGAAAGAGCGAATATCGACGCCGTCGACTAGAATGGCGCCGTCTCGAACGTCGTAGAAACGGCATGCCAAATTGACGAACGTGGTTTTGCCCGCGCCGCTGGGGCCGACAAGCCCGATCATCTCACCGGGCTGAACCGTCAGGTTGATTCCGCGCAGCACCGGGCGGCTGCCATAATGGAACCCGACGTTTCGGAACTCGACTTCGCCCTTGACGCGGCCGGGATGTACCGGACGAATCGGCTCGGCGACGCTCGGCACGCGGTCGAGAATGGCGAAGATGCGATGGGCGCTGGCGCCGGCGCGCTGCACGGCGGCCACCATGCGGCTCATCGAATCGATTTTGGCGTAAAACATCGCCATGAAGCCAACAAAAATGTAGAGATTGCCTGCGGTAATATCGTGCTGAAAAATGCGGACCGCACCGTATCCCCAAACGACAGCCAAACCCAATGCGGTCACCAACACGGCGACCGGCTCAAAAAAAGCCCAAATCGCGTTGACGCGGCAGTTGACCGAAAACACATGATCGTTTGCCGCGCCGAATCGTTCGATCTCGCGATGCTCCTGAGCAAATGCCTTGACGACGCGAATGCCGGGGATCGTGTCGGCCAACACGCTGGTCATTGCGCCCCAGGCGTAGGAACTCATCGCAAAGCCGCGCCGCATCCGATTGCGCACCCGAGATACAAGAAACGCAATGAACGGCAAGGGGAGAAGCGTCGCCACGGCTAGCTTCACGTCGAAATATGCGAGTATCACGGAGATGCCTGCCAGCATCAACACATTATTGACGAAATCGAGCAAATAGACGGAGAGAAAGTAGCTGATGCGGTCGCTGTCGGTACTGACGCGGGCGATAAGGTCGCCGGTTCGCTTGACGCTGAAAAACTCCAGCGAAAGGCTTTGCATGTGCGCATACGTTCGCGATCGCATGTCGGCGGCGACTCGTTCGGTAATCCAGGCCATCACGTAGGTTCGCGTCCAAGTGAGCAACCATGTCAAAACCGAGGCGCCGATAAATCCGCCCAAAAACCACCAGACACGGCTAAATGGCACGTGGCCCTTGAGGGCCGAGGCTGGGATGATGACATTATCCCAAAACGATCCAGTCAGATACATCGGCACCAGACTCATGTTGGCGCTGCTTACCATCAACAGAAATCCGAGTACAAATATCCATTTGTAGGGTTTCACAAACATGGCCACGCGATAGAGGGCGGCAGTGGCCGGCTTGCTCTTCACGGCGTCGCATTCGGGGCAGGTGCCGCGGCCGGCAGCCAAAATCGCGCCGCAACTGGGGCAGATCGCGGTCACATCCGCGTTGTCATTGTCTCCGAAAAGCTCGCTCCGGCGAGTCCGCTCGAATTGGGTGACAAAACGATGCACCGCCAGGGACCGGCCGATCGTGTATCGCCAAAGGGCAATTCGCCCGCTGGAACCTAGCAACTCCAAACGGCCCGAACTGCCGTATTCTTTGATGCGCAAACCTGTTGTTGCGGCAAGCGGCCAAGAGCGAGCCTGCCATTGGTCAGGCGTTTCCGCCGGCTCAATGGCAAGCAAACGCTGCGAAGTTAGAACAAGCCCCCCCCCTGCGTAGCGTTGTTGCGTGTCCAGGTCGAGTTCCACCCAAGCCGCGACGGTTTCGCCCGCGGCCAATTCCGCCTCGA
>CAZWNM010000494.1:2216-2813 GCA_964635765.1 uncultured Planctomycetaceae bacterium
ATCGTTGGTGACGCTCAAGCGAAAAACCCCCACAGAGATGGGAACAGTGTGGCTGACGGTAGGCTTTGTCGGAAAACCATAAAACACGAATACTTGTCATTCTGAGCGTAGCGAAGAATCTCCGTAATGTGGGCGAGATTCTTCGCTGCGTTCAGAATGACAAAATCGCCACGCCCATCTTAAACTTATCTCTCCCGGAAGGATACCCTCGTTAGGAACTCGTGCAGAAATCTCGTTTCTTTTTGTCTGTTGGCATGACTTAGTGGTTGCAAAACACCCAGAAGTTGTGTTTCTTGTGGAATTTCAACGAAAAATCTTACCCAATAGTTGCATTTTAACACCGTCCAAGATCAAATGGAACGAATGGGCTGACGGGCAGAAAGTTTTCTGTCGGCAAACTCGGTTTCATTCCGGGACGCCTTCGACGGACGTTACATCCGTCTTATCTCCTGATACGGCATTTCGCGGGCTGAGGTCTGCGTCGGGAGTGAAATTTGCACGAAACGTGGGGAATTGCCCCCAAAATATCCCAATTCGAGCGTATGGAGATCGCTCATAATGATTTTCCCGTTGTTATCGGGCAAATAAAACATGCCG
>CAZWNM010000495.1:0-2801 GCA_964635765.1 uncultured Planctomycetaceae bacterium
TGCTGTTCAGAGATCCGGAATTGCCCGAGCAATTCCGGAAACTACCGTCCCGCAATGTGGCCGATTTCAATCTCCTTACCTTTTCGCCTTACTCGCCCTCTTCTCAGCCGTTTGTCGACGACAAGGACGCAACCGGTGAAATGGCGGTTGCTCTTACGGTGGACAATGAGGCCCTAAAAAAACCGCTGTCGTTTGGAGCGACAGACGGGCCGACAATTACGCTCAACCCCGCAGATATCCCGCAGGATGGAAAGTATCATCTGTTCAAAATCGGACGGATCAACGTCAAGCAGGGAACTGTTGTATGGGCTTGTGCGGGCAAAAAATTGGGAGTGACGGTGGACCGGTTGTTTGTGCCGCACGGCCAAAGCGCCAACGTCAACAACTGGGTTGCGTATATATCTCTGAAAGTCAAAGGCCCGGCCTATGTCAAAGGCTCAACCGAACCAAACAGAATTTGGGTGGATCGGGTGTTGCTGATTCGTAATTCAGGAACATAATTCCGATTTACTAACCAGTAGCCTGGCCAATAAATTTCCGCAATTGACGTTTCCACAACAATAGCGTAAACTATGTCTCGATCAGTTCGCGGTCAAGCCAGCTTGATGTCGCCCCAAATGATGGACCTGAAGAGAAGGGGGGAGCGGGATGCTCAAAAATCTTGGCGTTGTCCAGGTGTCGTTCCACTTGCCGCGGTTTCGCGCGATTGCCGCCCGAACCGTGGGCGGCCGTTCTCTGTTGGAATGGGTGATCCGCCGCGTGACCGACTCGATGCGGCTCGACGGCGTTGTCGTCGTCGCCGGCGAATCGGCCGACCGCTATCATTTGCGTCGGTTCGTGCCCAACGACGTGCCGGTGTTTCTCGGCGAAGAGAACGACGTCCTATCGCAATTCAATCGGGCGATCGAGCATTGCCCGGCCGAGGGCGTGGTGCTGGTGCGCGGCGACAATCTGTTCGTCGATCCCGGCTTGATCGACCGGCTGGTGAACACGGCCGAGCTGCATCCGGCGTGCGACTACGTGAGTTATCGCTTGCACGACGGCCGGCCGGCGATCCTGTCGCCCGTGGGCGTTTATGCCGAATGGTTCCGTGCCGGCGCGCTGCGAAAGGCCCACGCCCAAGCCCGCGATCCGGCCGATCGGGAGCAAGTGACGCGGTACTTTTATTCCCATCCCGAGCAGTTCAACCTTCGCCTGATTCCGGCCCCGAGCGCGATCGACCGCGACGACGTCCGGCTGACCGTTGACATGGAGGAAGATTGGGACCACGCCCTGGCGATTTACGACGCCTTGGGGCCCGAGCGGCTCGATTGGCAGCGCATCGCCGCGCTGTTGGATCATCAGCCCGCCCTGCGAAGCCGCATGGCCGTGTTGAATCACGCCTGCGCCGGCGTCTAATATGGTTTCCAATTCAGATTTGTGCGGTGGTTCGTCTGAATGGCCACTAGCATGTTGAAATATCGATGCCGCCGCTGCCTCGCCGGCACATACCGCTGCGGATTGTTGTTGAACTCGGGCGGCTTCTGAAACCGGCCTGACGCCTTTTTCGCCGCGTTGGTGCCCTTTACCCCCCAGGGCCGATCCGTTTTTCAAGTTGAGCTGTTCCAAAAACGGTGGACGCATCGGGCACTCTGATAGAGTACACCGAGCCCTCTGTTTAGGGCTTGTTTTACATGGCGCTAATGAACGCGGCATACCGCGCTAATTAGCGCCGCGCCCCCACGTTAGCCTCGAACTTCCGGAGGCTGTTAGCCCCCGGCTATTCCGACGTTGTTGCCGAGTCCGCCACACCCGCCGCTACCTCGCCGGAACGTACCGCTGCGGATTGTTGTTGAACTCGGCCTGCGTGGCCAAACTCGAAAACATGAAAAGCCGCCCGTTGTACACCGCGCAGTAAGCCGGCAAACCGGAAACCGTCCGATTCTCGTTGATCAACAGCACCGTATCGTTGCCCGAATTGACCGGCGCGAAAACGGCCGAGGCGGCGAGGAATTGAGTCCGTTGCTCCGGCCCGGAAAGACGATAGATGTGCCCGTCATAAACCACAGTCCATCGCACGTCGCCTTGCACCCAGCGGCCGTGGCTGAGCAATTCGACGGGACAATAGCCGCCGAGCGCAACGGCCGGCATGGCGGCGGGCACGGCATCGACGACCGTGTCGGTCGCCACGACTTCGGGCTTCATCAACTTCGCGGGTGACGCGGCTTCTGCATAGCCGGTCGGGTCCACCTTGGCGAGGGCCGCGCTCGGCGTCGCCGCGGCGATCGGGTCGGCACGGTAATCGCCTCGGGCCGGAACGCCGCGATCCGGTTCCACATTGCTCGCCAAGGAAACGATGCCGCCCTTTTCGGGATGTTGCGCGGCGGACGTTTTGGGATTCGGACCCGGATCCGGATTGGAATTCGCCGGCGAAGATTGCAAGGGACCGGGCACGGGCAAACCCGAGCCGGTCGGCGTCGGCGGCGTTTCCGATTTGGGTTTCGGCGTCGTCTCGGATTTCGTTTCCGGCTTTGCATTCGATTTCACATCCGGCTCGCTGGGGATATCACGCGGCGAGAGCAGCCCGCCCGGCGAACGAATGGTGCCTGGCAACAGCAGCGGCGACGCCGGCGTGGGCTGCGGCTGTGGTTGTTGTTGCGGTTGTTGCGGCACGGCCTTCGGCGTCGGCAATTGCTCGAAGCCCTGCGGCGTCTGAATTGGTTCCGCAACCGCCCCGCGCGGATTGAATTGGCCAATGTCCTGTTCACCCGGCCATTGCCGCCACGTGGTTTGATAATAGCCGGCATAGGGAATGTTCGGCG
>CAZWNM010000496.1:0-2789 GCA_964635765.1 uncultured Planctomycetaceae bacterium
GGACTTTGATCGAATCTCCCCTCTCCCTTTGGGAAAGGGGCAGGGGGTGAGGGCAGAATGTTTTTAGTGCGATCCGCCCTCACCCTAACCCTCTCCCAAAGGGAGAGGGGACCAAGCCCTGATTCACCGGACGCGACGACCGACATCACTCGCTCGACAATCGCCGCTTCAGGGCCGGCGGCCGCCAACCGCGCTTCAGCAAGCATGCCGCACAACTGCGTCAATTCTCGAAAACGCTCGCGGCACTCGGAACACGTTTCGAGGTGCCGCCGAACTTCTTGGTCTTCGTCGGCCGATAGACAACCGGCCGCCGCCAAGCTGATCGGTTCGGCCCAAAGTTCGCAGGGATGATGGAGATTATTCATGGCTTGCTCTCCCGTGTTTCCCTGGACGAAGCGAAAAGGTTCACCGCAAGATTCATTTGCCGCAGTTTTTCCAATGCGTGATGCAGTCGCGACTTTACCGTGCCCAACGGGCAGTCAAGCGCCGCTGCAATCTCGTCCAATTTCGCGCCCGCAAAAAAACGAAGCTCCACGACCAAGCGATGTTCTTCCGGCAAGCTCGCCACCGCTCGGCGAACCCGTTGGGCATCTTCAGACGCCTCGACGGAATGGTCGGGCGACCATGCGGTGCATGGCTCTTGGTCCAGAGCGTCGGACGTGGAAAGCCCAGCGGCATTCCGGCGTCGCTGTCCTTTCAAGAATCGGTGCCGTAGAATGCCGTACAGCCAAGTGGAGAATCGGCAGCGACCGTCAAAACGCGCTAAGAATCGCCACGCCTCAACTAGCGTCTCTTGCACAAGGTCCTCGGCCCAATGCGTATCCTTGCCAAGGGCGAGCGCACAGCGCCACAAGGGTGCGGCGTGCAGACCGACGAGCCGCTCGAAGGCAATCGCCTCGCCAGCCTTGGCACGGTCGATCAACTCGTGTTCGTCGTCTTCGTGTGCGTTCACCGTGCCCGTGATTCCCCAATTGCCGCCGAAAGGTTCACTCGCCGGAGATATTTTCTTGGAAGTTATTCTTGGGCACTCGCTTACACGTCCAAATTCCTCGCCTCCATCGCGTGTTTTTCGATAAACTCGCGGCGGGGTTCGACTTTGTCGCCCATCAGAATGCGGAAAAGGTCGTCGGCGGCGGTCCGGAGCGGCCATCAGCGCTGCGTGCGACTTGTTCGGGCTGTTTTGCCACATTTCGACCACCGCTCGCAACACGGTTTTGAAGCTTGGCAACCCATCTGGCCTCGGTCTCTGGCCGGAATCCCGACAATCTCGAACACGAACATCGGCTTCTCTCGCAGCACCTGCAGCATCCTCAATGCCGCGTGAGAAGGCTTTCGTTCTCCCTGTTCCCAGCTTTGCACGGTCTTGGTTGAGACATTGAGCACGCGGGCGAACACAGCCTGCGACATCCCGGCCTTCGCTCGCAAGGAAGTCACGTCCTTGGCGACGACCTCAGGAGGCGGGGTGGGAACCTCCACGGTGCGCAACGTCAACTCGCCCTTGGCAAACTGAACGGCCTCGGTGAGTCCGGTCTTCAGCCTATCGGCCAACGGCTTTCGCTTCGAATTAGTAATCACGGCTTGTGTCCCTTCTCGTTTTCTCTAGCAACCTCGACGATCAGTCTCTTGTATTCTCGGGCAAGCTCTCGGAGGTCTTTTTTCCGCTTGGGGTCAAGTCATCCTTTTCGTTCTTACCGTAGATGTCCAGCATCAAGAATTGGCCAACCTCGGGAATGTGAAGATAGATGACTCTGGCTCCGTCTCGTTTGCCATTCTGCCGCTTGGGGTCAGCGATGCGCAGTTTCCTCAGCCCGCCACAGCCCGGCATTACATCACCCTTCTGCGGATTGGCGATAAGCCCCTTCTGAAGCTCTGCCTAGGCATCGCCAGGCAGGAACCTCGGCTGCCACTTGGAGAACTCGGCGGTCTCGACAAATGTGTTGACCATTCTATCCTACCATGTAGGATAAGATAATGCAAGCCGGATCTTTGGTAGTGGGTCAGTTTGAAGCCACGGATTCTTGAAACCCGGATTGCCGCGATGGGCACGTTGGCGTATACTTCCAATATGCCTAAACGCTCAAGCAAACAAAAAGACCCATCGGAAATCGCCCGGCACGTTCTCGACGCCGTTGTGCCGGATGCCGAACCGCCAAAAGAGAAAAACCCTGCCGCAGTCGCTTTAGGACGGCTTGGAGGATTAAAGGGTGGAAAGGCTCGGGCTGCGAAGTTCTCGGCGGCACAGCGATCTGAGATTGCCAAGAAGGCAGCCAAAATGAGATGGCACAAGAATTGACTCACCTGGGCTGTCGTGGCCGATATTGCATTGGCTGCTCGCGCTCCAAAATATCATCGGAAAAGTCGAATACCATCTGGATTGTCGAGCCAGTGGCATTATTGTCATTGTAACTATCGACATCATTTTTGAGTTGTACACATTCTCCGACAATGAGATTGCGTCTTTGGGCAAACGCTTGCTCCATGTATTCCTCTGAGGCATTGCGCATGTCATCCCAAAATACGCCTTGCTCCCTCTTTGCATGAAATGTCCGCACACTTCGCCCCTGGGGATCAATATGATACTGCTCACGAAAGGCGCGAGAGAAATCGCGCTTGCACAGTTGTACTATGGCGCTTTCTTGCTCTTCCCACAGATTATTGCGAATGGCAAATTGAGCCAGCGCATCAAGACTGATTGGCGACTCTCCGCCTTGATTTAAGTATTGCTCTTTAATGTCTGAGGTGGACCCGGTTGTCTAGACCACTGATTACGAATTCTTAGATAGAGGGGA
>CAZWNM010000497.1:0-2782 GCA_964635765.1 uncultured Planctomycetaceae bacterium
TGCCGGCTCCCATAAAATAGGCGTGAAGGCGGCGTCGCTCTGCGGCCGAACGGGATACGCATACCCCCAAGGCGATCAATGGGCCTTGATAATCCGAAATTTCTTTGTAGACTTGTCGGGCGAGTATATCGACGTGCAGCGGCAGTATCCCGACGACTTCGGCTATGCGTTCCAGATGTGCCGCGTCGATGAGATCGAGTTTGGCAGCTTCTGCGAGATGGAATACCACGCTCCGGGCCTTGGAGCTTTGCCCGACGCGGCCCAAAGCGTCGACGTCTCACAGGTTTGGGCGTTCCGTGGCGCGCGAGGTTCCATCGACGCCATCGCCCGGAAACTGTTGGGGGTATCAACATGAGTCTTTCGATGTTGGACGCAGACGTGCCGGACAATTCGGTATCGATCTGGTGGCTGGGCCAGGCGGGGTTCGTCTTCAAAACGCCCGCCGGGAAAGTCGTCTACCTCGACCCGTATCTCTCCGACGCCGCCGAACGATTGTTCGGTTTCAAGCGGCTGTCGCTGCCGCCGATCGCCGCCGAGGAAGTCCGTGCCGATCTGGTCGTTTTCACCCACGAACATGCCGACCATTTGGACCCCGACGCCTTGCCGGTCATTGTAAGAAACAACCCGGCATGTCGGTTCGCGGCGCCCGTGGGCTGCACGCCCGGATTCGACGAAGCCGGCGTGGACGACAAAGCCCGCATGACGTTGGAAGCGGGTCGGCAATGCGACCTCGACGGCGTGGTAATCCATGCCACGGCGGCCGATCACGGCGATTTATCTCCGACGGCGTTGTCGCTGATGTTGGATTTTGACGGAATTCGTATCGTGTGTACGGGCGATACGACCTTCCGTCCCCAGTCGCTCAAGCCGCTCTACGTGGCGCGGCCCGACGTCTTGCTGCCGTGCATCAACGGCGTTTTCGGCAACATGGGGCCCGTCGACGCCGCCATGCTCACGCAGGCCGTTCGTCCGCGCCATGTCATTCCGTGCCACTATGGAACTTTTGCCGAGCACGGCGTCTCCGACCCCGGCGGATTCCTGCACGCCTGCCGATATTTCTGCCCGGAGGTCAAGACCCTGTTGCTGCGGCCGGGCGAACGATTCCTATGCGAGAAAGAACAAACGCGATGAATGCGCAAATTTGCGTTCTCGGCGCCGGTCCCGGCGGATATGCCGCCGCGTTCCTGGCCGCCGACCTCGGAATGCAAGTCACTCTGGTCGATCTCGAACCGCGGCTCGGCGGCGTTTGCCTGTTGCGAGGCTGCATCCCGTCGAAGGCCCTGCTCCACGCGGCCAAAGTGATGGCCGAGGCCCGTCATTTGGCGGAGTGGGGCGTCGTCTTCGGCCAGCCGACCATCGATGTGACCGCCATGCGTACGCGCAAGGACCGCCTCATCGCCACGCTGACCGGCGGACTGAAAATGCTCGCCGACAATCGCAAAGTCACAACCGTTCGTGCCCGAGCTAAATTTGAAAACTCCCAGACGCTTCGTCTCGAATCGGTCGACGGCGCGCCCTTGGCCGACGACCGCGTGACCTTCGAACACTGCATCATTGCCACGGGTTCCAGTCCGGCGCGGATTCCGGCCTTCGATCTGCCGACCCATCGCGTGATGGATTCGACCGGCGCCCTCGCGCTGCCCGACGTACCGGAGTCGCTGCTGGTCGTCGGCGGCGGATACATCGGACTGGAGATGGGCACCGTCTATGCGGCATTAGGAAGCCGTGTCTCGGTGGTCGAGTTGACCGACGGCCTGCTGCCCGGCGCCGACCGTGATCTCGTCAGGCCGTTGCAAAAGCGGTTGTCGAGCGTTTTTCAAGCCATCTATTTGAGTACCAAAGTCGCCGCCTTGGTCGACCGGAACGACTCGATCGAAGTGACTTTTGAGGGCGACGTGCCGGAAAAGATCGCCAATTTCAGCCGCGTGCTGCTTTGCGTGGGACGAAAGCCGAACACGGCCGAACTCGGACTTGAAGCGACAAAGGTCCAAGTCGATCCGCGCGGTTTTCTCGCCGTCGACAAGCAGCGACGCACGACCGATCCGCGCATCTGGGCCATCGGCGACGTGACGGGCGAACCCATGCTTGCCCACAAAGCGAGCCATGAAGGCAAGGTGGCCGTCGAGGCAATTGCCGGCTCCTCGGCGACTTTCGAGCCTTTGGCCATTCCCGCCGTCGTGTTCACCGATCCCGAAATCGCCTGGGCCGGCCTCACGGAAACCGAGGCCAAACGGCAGGGACGCTCGATCGAAACAGCACAATTTCCTTGGGCGGCCAGCGGTCGCGCGCATGCCGTCGGTCGCACGGAAGGATCGACCAAATGGATTGTCGACCCGACGACGCAGCGCGTCATCGGTTGCGGCATCGTCGGCTATGGCGCGGGCGATCTGATCGCCGAAGCCGTCATGGCCATCGAACGAGGCGCCACGATCCGCGACGTGGCCTCAACCATCCATCAACATCCCACGCTCGGTGAAACGCTGGGTGCCGCGGCCGACATGTATTTCGGCACGGCAACCGACTTCTATCGGCCCAAGCGCGATGGCGCACATTAGGCGCCGCAAAATATAAGTTGGCGACAGACCACGCAAGATGTAGTTCACAGAACGAACACGATTATTCGACCTCGATGGCTTGCAGGATGGCATCGTTCGCGCCAGTCCCGGAAAGGGCAACGGTGATGTGACCGTCCTTATCGGGCGTAATGTTCTCCACGCGGATGTCGGAGGCCATTCCGACGTGGCCTACCGCCGCCGCCGGGTCCCAGGACTTTCGCACCAAC
>CAZWNM010000498.1:0-2780 GCA_964635765.1 uncultured Planctomycetaceae bacterium
AAGTAAGGCATGCGAGATCGTTATGGCCCAAAAATACTACAACACCGTAGAGACTGCAAAGATTCTTGGCAAAACGCCGGACGAGGTTAAACAGATGTTGGACCGTCGCGGGCTTCACGGATACCGTGACGGCGCCGATTGGAAGTTCAAGGTGGAAGACATCGACGGCCTGGCCAAGGACAATCTTGCCAAGGCGGCACCGCCGGCCCCGGAAGAAGAGGGCGGGGGCGACGTGTTGTTGAGCGAAGTGGAATTGGGGCAAGCCGATCCCGGATTGTCGGGCACGGTAATCGGTCTGAGCAGCGGGGCGAAAGGCGCCGCGAACAACGATATCCGCATGGCAGAAAGCGACATTGCCCTGGGCGCGCTCGGCATGCTCGGTGACAGCTCGAAAACTCCGCCGGCCATTAAGAAGGAAGGAAGCAGCCCGAAACAAAATAAATTTGAGAAGTCGGAACTTGCGTTGGAGGACAGCAATGCTCGGGTCGCCGGCTCGCCGACGACGGACGCAGGGGCGAATAGTTCCTCGGTCGATCTTTCCGGACGCGAACAGGACGACGACGTTCTGCTCAGCGGTAGCAGCGTCGGCGGCGACGTCTCGCTGGGCGGCGACAGCGGCATTTCCTTGGTCGATCCGGCCGACAGCGGCTTCTCGCTGGAAACGCCGGTCAATTTGGATGCCGCGGCCGGAGAATCGCTCGTCCTCGGCGAAGATGATTTGCTCGCGCCCGGCGGCGCGGGCAGCAGCGGCGCCACGCTACTGAAAACAGACGACGATTTCCAACTCACGCCTCTCGAGGAGACTGCCGACGCCGACGAGTCGGAAAGCGGCTCGCAGGTGATCGCTCTAGATTCCGAGGGCGACGAATCCGGCACCATGATCGGCGCGGCCGGCGGCGCGTCGATGGCCGCCATGCTCGACGAAGACCTCAGCGCCCAGCCGGCGTTGGACATGGGCCTTGGCTCGCCGTTGACTCCTTCGTCGGTCTTGGGTGCGCAACCGGGCGCACTGGCCGACGCCTCGCTCTCGCACGCCGCCGCGGTCGCCTACGAAGCGCCTTACACCGTGTGGCAAATTGTTGCCCTAAGCTTCTGTGTGGTGTTCTTGCTCGTCTGCGGCATCATGATTTTCGATCTGATACGCAATATGTGGGGATGGGATCAGCCTTATTCGATCGACAGCAAATTGATGGACTGGCTCCGGAGTTTTGCAAAATAAATCTTCCGCCGGGCGCGAGGGATCGACGGATTCGAAAGGAGTCGAATCATGAAATGGCCGATTGGATTGCTTTGGTGCGCGGCGACGGCCGGCGCAATGTCCGGCTGTATGGTGCCCGCCGCCGATTTTAACGCCGCGCAAACGCAGAATCGCGCGCTCACCGAGCAGAATCGGGCGTTGCTGGCCGAAGCGGAAAACCGAAACGCGCACACGCGCGATTTGGAAGACCGGCTCATTCGCAGCGAAAAACAACTCGCCTCGCTGCAAGATCGCGCCGACCTCGATCAAAAACAACTCGACGGCTACCAGCATGAACGCGAGGAATTGTACGCTCAGTTCAAGGAAGTCGCCCACGGCCGCGGCCGATTGCCCGCCGAACTTAACCGCCAATTGACCGATCTCTCGCGACGCTATCCCAATTTGCAATTTGATCCTGAAACCGGCGTCAGCAAACTCGACACCGACATTCTGTTCGACAGCGGCGAGGCCGTGTTGAAGCCCGACGCCACGATGGCGCTCGACGAGCTTGTCGGGGTACTGAAATCGCCGGCGGCGGAAGCCACGAAGATCATGGTCGCCGGCCATACCGACAATCAACCGCCCGTCGGCAAAATGACGCGGCAGCAGTATTCGAACAATTTTCATTTGAGCGCGGCCCGCGCGTTGGCGGTGGCCGATCATATGAAGCGAGGCGGCTTGCCCGATCGGCGAATCGGCGTGGCCGGTTTCGGGGCCGATCAGCCGATCGCATCAAATGCGACGGCCCAAGATCGGCGGAAGAATCGCCGTGTCGAGATTTTCGTTTTGTCGCCCGACACGCCCGTGATCGGTTGGACCGAATCGACGCCGACGGTGTATTCGGCAAGCCGACGCAGCGAGCCGAGACAATGAAATCAATTCTCCGCGTCCTCGCGTCGCTGCGTCTGGCGGTTTTGCTGCTTGCCGCGTACGCCGTCGTGCTTGCGGCGGCGACTCTCGTGGAAAGCCGATACGGCACGGCGGCGGCCTACATTCATGTTTACGGCACGCGATGGTTTACCGCCCTTCACGTTGCGTTGGCCGTCAATGTGTTTTGCGCCATGCTCGTCCGTTTTCCGTGGCATTGGCGGCATTTTGGCTTTTTGTTGACGCACGGCGGCATTCTCGTGCTACTGGCCGGCTGCTTGGCGACTCGCTGGTGTGGCATCGAGGCGATGCTGCCCATGTTCGAGGGCCAAATGGAACACACGGCCGAAATTGTCGCGCCGCAAGACGCCGCCCATCAAGAATCGAACAGTCAAGAATCGAAGCCGGCGGAGAAACATGAATTGGAACTGGGATTTCAAGTCCGATTGCGCGAGTTCCGCCGTCGGCTCGATCCCGGCACGGAAACGCCGTCGCACTATTCGAGCCGCGTTGATTTTCTCGATCGAAGCGATCCGCCGAAAACGCTGCGTAAAAACGTAACGATCTCACTCAACAAGCCGGTCGATTTCATCGATCCGCGGTCGGGCCGAACATATCGGCTGTTTCAATCGGGATTTGGGGGACCGCCGCTCAAGCCGGGCGACCCCGAATTCGA
>CAZWNM010000499.1:0-2779 GCA_964635765.1 uncultured Planctomycetaceae bacterium
CGTCTTCGGCAACCGTCTGTTCTCCGCCGATGAAAAACGCCAACTCGTCGAAGGTTTGAGCGAGTATCGAAAACGCTTCGGCCTCGGATCGGCAAGTTCTCCCTAGCAGCCGCTTAGACTTCTTATGGGACTTTTGCAAATTGCTCCCCTCCCAAAATGAGAGAGGGGGACTTCAGACAGTCCTTTTCCAACGCCGCCAAGTGTTTCTCCACGCCGTGAAACGCTTCGCCGACGGGCAATTTCGCGCCGCGGCGAAGATCGGCGAGCAAATCGCCGAGCAACGCGCGTTCGAGCCATTCGGCCAGCCACGCGGCCCGCTGTTTGGCGTAACGCGATTGCAAGCGAAGGAACAATCGGCCGGCTGCTTGACGCACGCCTTCGCCGGTGGTGTTGACCAACACTTCGCCGCCGCCGGTGATTCCGCCGGCGATTGCCGCTTCCGTTGCGATTTGTCCGGCTGTCGTGCCGGCGACGTGCGCGGCCGCTTGCCCGGCCAAATCGCCCGCAAAATGAAGGCCGGTGACGAACATCGCCACGGTAATCGCCGGCCGAGCGAGCGCCGCCGCATGGTCGAGCGACTGCAAAAATCGCACGGCCTTCGGATTGGAATCGCGCCATGCGTCGAGTTCCTGCCGCAAGAATGCGCGATAGTGTTCATCGACCGCCGGAAGGTTTTCATGAGCCGTCTGCACTTGTTCCAAGAGCGTCGCCCGAGCGTGGCCGCCCAAGAGCCGCATCAAACGCGGGCGAAGCGTATCGTTGCCCACCTCGGCGAGCCGGCCGAGTTCGTCGAGCAATTTTTCGACAGCCGAAATGACCGCCGCCCGCTCTTGGCGTCGAAATGCTTCGAGCGGATCGACCGCCGGGCCCGCAACCGCTTTCCACGCGGCGCGCACCGGCCAAGTGGCGCCTTGGCCCAAGGTGCGATAAAAACCGTGAATCCGTCGCGACCATGTCTCGCGCGAATCGTCCCACCAATCGCGGATTTCATCGACCAGCACGCCGACCGGCAGCGACGGCCAGCCGACCCGAGCCATTTCCGTGGCCGACAGCGCGTCGGCCGCCGCGGCGAACTCGCCGGCCGCCGTGTTGACGGCACGCAGATACGCCGGCGCGCCGTGCTGCGGATCGAGGACTTGCCGCAGCGCGCCGCGGAACGTGCGGATTTTCACCGCGTCGAAATGCAACGCCGCCAGATCGTTCCGGAGATTCGACGGTTTGCTGTTGGAACAGCCATTCGAATCGACCGCGAAAAACGGCAGCCGCAACTCCTCGGCGGCGCGGCGATCGTAGGGGACGACGTAAACCAACTCGGGCTTCGCGCCGGTGTGTTCGCAAAACGTCGCCAGCCAACGCGGCCAGTAATCGCGGTCGGCCTCGATCTCGCATTGATTGAACACGACGACGATCGGCTTGTCGGCCTCGACGGCCGCGCGAAAAAACTGCTTCACGGCCGCGTCGTTATATTTTTGCTGCGTGAGAATCGCCACCAAAACGTCGGCCGCTTGGCGAATCGCCTTCGCGCGTCGCCAATTCACCGCAGCATCGGAATCGACATC
Source organism: uncultured Planctomycetaceae bacterium (assembly GCA_964635765.1). Lineage (GTDB taxonomy): Bacteria > Planctomycetota > Planctomycetia > Pirellulales > Thermoguttaceae. The sequence goes on from CAZWNM010000499.1 coordinate 1,560, forward strand.
GGGAGCGTCCAAAAGCATCAATCTCGGCGGCATCGTTCGGCCGACGCGCCAAAACAATCGGTCTTCGACGGAATCGCCCAGCGGATCGTCGGCCGAGTGCCATGCGTGCAAGTCGAACGGCTCGAACAGCTTTTTCAACAGCACCGGATCCACCAGATCGTTCGGCACGAGGCACACGGGATGTTTCGTTCCGGCGGCGATGGGATTGCTCGCGCTGGCGACCTCGCCGGCCAGATGATTGAAGATGGCCGACTTGCCGATGTTGGTTCCGCCGACGATCGCCACGACCAAAAGCGGCGGCAAGTCGAGTTGCGAGATCAGTTTATGCCGCAACAATTCGAACCATTCTTGACCCGCCGGCGCGGCCACGCCCAATGCGGCGGCGCACGGCGCAAGGGCCTCGATCGCTTGATCGAGCCGTCGGATTTCGTCGGCGAAAGATTGGTACGTCGGCATGGATGCTATGATCTTATCGCCGAAAAGTGTATGATGGTATCCCACTTGCAGCCTATTTTTTTACGTGCGGGCGTGGCAACAATCCGACAATACGGTCATTCTTCGCGACGCTCACAATGACAACGATGAATTCACGCGATTTCGACGTTCTGGTGATCGGCGGCGGCCATGCCGGGGTCGAAGCGGCCTTGGCGTCGGCTCGGCTCGGGGCCAACACCGCGCTCGTGACCAGCCGGCTCGACAGCATCGCCACGATGAGCTGCAATCCCGCCATCGGCGGGGTCGGCAAAGGGCAAATCGTTCGTGAAATCGACGCCCTCGGCGGCGCGATGGGACGGGCGATCGATGCCACGGGCATTCAATTCCGAATGCTCAACCGCAGCAAAGGTCCCGCGATGCACGGCCCACGGGCTCAGGCCGACAAATACGCCTATCGGTCGGAAATCCGCCGGACGCTCGATGCCCAGCCCGGCTTGTCGTTGGTCGAGGAGACGGCCGCCGAGTTGCTGGTGGATTGGTCCAGCATCGTCGGCGTTCGGACGGCAAGCGGCGAAACGTATCGCGCCGGCGCGGTCGTGCTTTGTGCCGGCACTTTCATGCGAGGACTGCTTCATGTGGGAGATCAAAAAACGCCCGGCGGACGAATCGACGAGCCGAGCAGCGACGGATTGAGCCTTTCGCTCTTGCGGCTCGGCTTCGAGCTTGGCCGATTCAAGACCGGCACGCCGCCGCGGCTCGACCGCCGCACGATCGACTACGACGCG